>CAYWNN010000108.1:0-3297 GCA_964459685.1 uncultured Coriobacteriaceae bacterium | reverse complement strand
ACAGCTGATAAAGATGGTATAAAGAAAAGCCGGGTTATCCCGGCTTTTCTTTATATATTCCCTGTCCTGGTGGTTTCAGTCCGTGGTTTCCTCCTGCCCTGTATCCCGGAAACTGCGGAACAGCCCCGCGCAGGTCTCCGGCAGCGTCTCATCCGCCAGTGTCCCTTCCTCATAATCAAATGCGATGATGTACCAGTATTCGCCATCTGAAAAGATATAATACGGGTTCTGGTACTGGATATTGTCCTGGATATAGGACGTCGTGACGACGGCAGATGTACTGTCATGCTCATAGGATGACATGATGAAGCCGCTGGTTCCGGAACCCAGGAAGGATGACATTTCCGTTGCGCTTACATCATCCAGGTACAGCCCGGTCTGCTGTACCGTGATGGTCATGGATGCCCCGGTATCCCCATCCATGGCCGCCACGCTCGTATCAGTGTAACTCATGGTCCATGAGGACGGGACTCCTGTCTCAAACTGCAGGGACTCGTTGTAATACAGGAAGTACCCTTCCGGAACGGGATCTGTCTGTGTCCACGAAAAAGTATTGATCATCTCTTCATAATAAGGGATCAGGGTACTGTAATTCGCATCATTGAAGACACATGTAAGCGTCACGACTGAATCCCGGTCAAAATATACCTCTTCAATATAATCATATGTCTGGTCATCCAGATCCTGGTACATAAGCTCATAGTGCGTGTCCGTGACCCACTGGAAATTTGTGTAGGTCATGCCTTCGTCCGCAACTCCGGCCGCAAGGGTTTCCGCAGATGCATTGTTCACGGACGGGTCATAACTGCCAACTTCCACCTGTATGGACGATACGGAAGCACTGTCCACGAACATCACGCCGTTGTCCTGGTTGACCTGCGTCCACCCCTCCGGTACCCCGATGGTGAAGCCCCGCTCCGGGTCTGTATAATATTCCAGTACAATTTCCTCTTCCTCTTCTTCCTCCCCTGCGCCTTCCTCTGTTTCCACCCTGTCAGTATCTGTATAAACAGACAGGGTATCATTGTTATTCTGGCGTACAATGGCAAATACAAAAGAAAAAACTATTACAGCACCAATAACCCATGAAATCCAGTGGCTTTTCCGTCCCATATGGCATCCGCCTCCTTTCTTTTCTCTTCCTGGAAATAATATGCCCGAAAAATTTCTGTCCTGCTGTTTTTCCTGCATATTAATGGCAGGAAAGGAGGCGGCATTATGGGAAAATTTTACCATATTGACATGGATCCTGCCCTTGAGGCCGGGATCGGGGATACCATCATGCACCCGGTAGTCGCTGACACGGACATCAGGCTCCCGGACGGGTCCGTGGTGCCGGAAGGGACCATGGGGGGATATGTGGAGACCGGAGAAAACCTGGCGCAGGACGGGAGCTGGATCGGCCCGGATGTATTTGTGTATGACGGCGCTTCTGTCACGGACGGGGCGTATGTGGAAAACCATCCGCCTGCAGGCAGTGACTTCTGCCAGACGGAACTGTGCGGCGGCACACATGTCGCCGGGGAGAACACCTACCATTTCACGGATGCGGATAATGAAAGCTGTATTGTGTCCGGGGCGGACGTCGGTGACCCGGAGACGGGCGGATCTGAAATTCTGCTGTTCCAGGGGACGGAAAATGATATCTTCATTGCTGTGGATGACAGACAGGGGAACGGGCCTGAAATTGTTCATTATATGCAGGACGGCATGGAAAACCCGGGAATGGAAGACCTGGGCGGCATGGCTTCCGCTTCGGGCAGTTATGCGGACCTTGGCAGCCTCCTGGAAGAAATGTCCCCGCAGGAACCGGAAAGGGTGGATGCCGGATGGCGGCAGCTGGATGTCAGTTTCCTGAAGAACGACACGGCCATGGGGCGTGAATCCAGGACTTTCTGCGTTTCGGAATCTGATTTCCACCGGCTGCCGTTCCTGAGGGAATTCATGGATGAAGACAGGTACAGTGACCTGATGGACAATGCAAAAACCAGTTTTGAATATACCGTTGGGAGGGACGGGAACCAGAAAACCCTGTATTCTCCGATGCAGCTTACTTATGAACCGGTCTATTCCCTGGAACGCACCGGAAGGGACGGGAATACGCGCACCTATGATGTGGCAGGGATCCTGACCCTCCGGACAGACATGGACGGGAAAAATTCCGGCTTCTTTGAGGACGGGGAATACAGCAGGAGGATCCTCGTCACGGACAACGGGAAACTGATCGTTGACCTGGATGCAGGGGCTGACACAGGCGAAGTCTCAAACCATATCCTGCCGGTTGATTTTGACTCCCGGGATACCCCCATGTTCAGGGAAGAAATGGACAGCCTTGCGAACTTAAAGATCTTCGGGAAGGATGAGGAGGCAAGGGAACGGAAAGAAGCAGCCGTTGACCGGGGCATGATCTCTTACCGGGAATATCTTGCGGAAAAGGTGGGATCTTTTGCGGAAATGGCAGACCGCCTGGCAGAACAGGGGACAGACAATATATCTGATCTGCATTATTCCATAGACACTCTGATGGGCTACCGGGATTTCCTGTATGAGGAAGCATCGGAACTGGTGAAGGACAATATATCCGATGTGAAGGGAGAACTTGACGCAGCCGATTTCCTTATCACGATAGCGGATGAATACCGCGCAAACCCGAAACCGGAAAACATCCTCCATGCAAGGCCGCATACGGAAGCGTTCCGGATCATGAGCGACGGGAGGCTGGAAGGCCGGCCTGCGGTGGCCGGGGAACTCGGGAGGCTGGACAGGGGCGAGATCTCTTCCCTGGAAGAGGTCCCGATGAGCAACACGGAATTCTCTGAACAGTCGGACGCAGTCCTCCTGGATTATTTCCATGACACTGCTGACCGCCTGTATGCGGACAGGGCGGCTTCCGGGAACGCAGGGAAAAACCTTTCTGCCTATGAGGGCACGAAGGACGGGAAACCCTGCATCCGGTGGAACGACATCACGGAGGCTGACCGCCCGGGCGTGTACCGGGAAGTCATCGGCCTCCTGCAGGACCACAGGGACGCCGTGCATAAGGAGACTGACCCGGTATCCCGGATTTCGGAACTTAAGCCTGACCTTGACAGGATCAATGAGAAGATAGAGGCCGTAACCGCCAGCATTGAAAAGAATTACGAGGGCGTTGGCGAGGTCAGCCGTTCCAGGCTCACGGCACAGATGACAGGCACAAGTTTTTCCAGGGATGCGGACATGCTGCGGACAGGATCACAGGCAGAAAAAGACATGGCTGTCAGGGACATCGCCCGGACCTGTGTTGCGGCAGAGTGGATG
>CAYWNN010000107.1:0-3301 GCA_964459685.1 uncultured Coriobacteriaceae bacterium | reverse complement strand
AATACCTCAACCTCGACGGAGGTACCTATACGCTGTCCCAATGCACGGGCAAGCGTACGAATTGCTTTAATAGTCCTGCCCTTGCGTCCAATAACACGTCCAATATCGTCGGCAGAACAGCTGATCTCAATCAGTGCAGAATTATCACCATCGGTAACATCAAGTGACACACCGTTGACATCTTCTACGAGGGAGCAAACAAGGTACTCAATGAGGTCAACAACTCTATCTGAAGGCAGAAGCTCTTCTTGAGCAGCTTCTTCATCCTGAAGCTCGGAAGATGTGACCTCAATTTGATCGTCGAGTTCGCTCGTACCCTCAGCGAATTCAGCACATGTCATAGTTACTCCACCTCAGCGCTCTTCTACTCTGAGGCTTCTTCAACAGCTGCCTGCGCAGCTGCCTCGGCCTTAGCAACAGCCTTCTTCGAAATCTTTGGCTTCTGAGCAGGCTCTGCCTTTTCTCCGCGAGCAATGTCAATTAAGTGGGAGACGGCATTGGTGGGCTGAGCGCCTTTTGCAAGCCATGCATCAACCTTTTCAATATCCACTTCGATGGTTTTGGGCTCGCTTAAGGGATTGTATCGACCAACCTGCTCAATATAGCGCCCGTCGCGAGGCATACGGCTATCGGCTACAACGATGCGATAGTAAGGACGTTTCTTGGCGCCGTGACGCGCGAGACGGATCTTTACAGACAATGAATACTCCTTCTGACATGCATCAAATCATGATGCCGAACTAAAGACAGCTCTACATAATACGTCATATATAGCAATGTAGCCATACATTTTCTATGAAACCAAGTCGGCTACACTTCCTTCTGCTCAACAGGCTCTTCCATGAACTCACTCCATAGTCTTTCAAGGCGATAGTAATCGCGCGCCTCAGGAAGAAAGACATGAACCACAACGGAGCCGTAGTCCATAAGTATCCAACCATCCTGTGAGCGCCCCTCCACCTGAACAGGAGTGATACCAAGCCTTTTCTTTATTCCGCTTTCAATCTCTTCAACGACGTGATCGCGTAAGGGCTTGTTGCTTGCCGTACAGATGACAAAGTAATCGGCAACATCGGATATTGAGGCAAGCGAGATCTGCTCGATATCTTCCGCTTTGCAATCATCGGCAATAGATGCAGCTAGATTAGCTAACTCAAGGGGATCTGTGTTCATAGGCACTCCATAATGTGATCTTATCGAGGACTGAGCTTTTGGACATATTCATTGTAGGTTGTTAGCGTTGGCGGATAAAGGAAGCGCTGTGTTTGAACAACATAGGCAATGCTTGACGCAAGACTTGCACAAAAGAGTTCATCCAGTGATACATGTCCTAGCATGGAACGTATAGCTTCTATGTTTGGATGTGAAGGACGACCTGGCTCAATGACATCGGCAATGTATAACACCTTGTCTAAGTCACACAAAATGTCTTCAGCAGTGGTATGAACCGCTATGGCATGCCATATCTCATCTGGAAGCTCTGGATAGATATGCGGCAATTCTTGCGCCGCTACAAGACCATGAAGCAGAGGAACTCCAAGCGCTATATCACAGCCGAGTTGAATATCAAGCTCTTCTGCACGTGTGATGAGTGTGCTGTCTGAGTAGACTTTTCCCCAGTCGTGCAGCAAAGATGCCGCTTGAGCGGAAAAGCTTGAGACTCCGTAGGTCTGAGCAAGGCGGACGGCACATTGGGCGGTTCCTAAACTGTGCTTGAGACGTCCTTCAGCATGAGCAAAGTGTTGTTTTACATCCTCTTCAAGACGAAGAAGTAAGGCTTTCTGCTTATAGTCTGCATCCAACTGCGTTGAGCTTACCTGCCTCATGAAGCTGCCGCCTCACTTGAGGAATACAGATTATGCTTCTCGATATACCCTATGACAGATTCTGGGGTGAGATAACGAAGCGACTGCCCATCGTGCTGACGTTGCCGCAAATAACTCGACGAGATGGGCAAGGCGGGCACTTCCAAATACGTGACATCGAAATCGTAAGGGGAATTTGCTATGGCTTTACGTGCAAATTCAAGGTCGTAGCCAGGCCGTGTAGCAGCCACAAATTTTGCAAGCTGTGATATTGAAGCTGCATCATGCCAGGATACAATCTCCGATATCGCATCTGCACCAGTAATGAAATACAGGTCAATGTTCTCTGAGTAATGCTGTCGCATGAAACGAAGAGTATCGACCGTATAGGTAATGCCTGGTCGAGCAATCTCAAGGCGGCTGACGAAAAAATGTGGGTTGGAAGCTGTCGCTAACAGCACCATAGAATAGCGATCTTCCCCAGGTGTAACATCACGATCTTGTTTAAAGGCCGGCAAACCCGTTGGCATGAACAATACCCCGTCGAGGTTCAAATCCCCCATGGCCTGCTGAGCAGTAACTAAGTGTCCGTAATGTATTGGATCGAAGGTACCGCCCATAATTCCCAGGGAATACCCGTTGCTGTCAATAGGAATATGCGGCAATAAGGACTGTGCATCATCTATAGCAGAGCACATAGACTCTCCTCACCTACAGCACTAACAATTCATCGCGATGAATTGCCGGCTGCTCACATTTATCAGGCATAAAACGCCCTATGACATCGAGACGCAGACCTGCAACTTTTTTAAGTTCTGAAGAGGAGTAGCGTGTGAGCCCTCTTCCAATAAGGTCCCCATCAAGATTGAGAACGCTTACTACGTCTCCTTCAGCAAAATCGCCTGAGACGTCCTTAATTCCTACTGGTAAGAGCGAGGCACCTTCATTGAGTAGAACACGCTCGGCACCTCGATCAACAACAATCTCACCATGAGACATCCCCGCAATGCCAATCCAAAGCTTGCGTGGTGCTTCACGTTCTTCCCCGTCAGTCTCGAAATGCGTGCCGACAGGCTCTCCATTTGCCACGCGCAAAAGAATGTTTTCATCCCTGCCCGCACAAATTACCATAGGTATCCCTGCTGCAAGCATTGCTTGACCAGCGCGGACCTTCGAAGCCATGCCTCCTGATCCTATCTTTGTGTGAGCGCCCCCTGCCATCTTACGTATCGATGCATCAATTCGATCGACATGGGTGACAAGCTCAGCATCGGGATTACAAGTTGGGTCCTTGGTATACAGACCATCAACATCAGACAAAATGACGTAAAGATTTGCCGCAACCAACACGCTTACAATGGCACCTAGCATGTCGTTTTCCCCGAAGGTAACCTCCGTTGGTGAAACCGTATCGTTTTCGTTGACAACAGGAACCACGCCTAATTCGAGCAGGGTATCGAAGGTATTTCTAATATTTAAGTAGCTGCAGCGATTCA
>CAYWNN010000106.1:0-3302 GCA_964459685.1 uncultured Coriobacteriaceae bacterium | reverse complement strand
GCGCCAGCATACTCCGAACTTGAAGTGTTCGTTGCTGATGAAGTTATGACGGTTTCAGATAGGGATGCACGCACCTGTGCCATGCGCTCGCGGGCAGCATCTACCTTAGCGCGAAGCTCATCAGAGGCTGCATCGATTTGCGGACGAACGGTCTCGATGTAGTCGGACATGTTGCGAGCACCCTGCTCGTAGGTATCAAGTGCGGTATCCCAGGCGTCATTCACGGCGTCAGCTGCCATAGCGCGACTCTCCGCACCCGACCTTGGTGCCAACAAAATGCCTGCTGCGGTACCTATTGCAGCGCCAACAATGCCCCCTATAAAAAAGCGTAGCTTTCCTTTTTCAGACATACTATCTCCTTTAACTGCACCTCAAGAAGGCCCGTTTAATCATCTGAGCCGTTAAGGCCTGTGTCTATCGTATCATGTTCGTCTTCTAGCTCATCAGAGCTGTCTTGAGCTGAAGGGTCCCCGAGCGACGTAATAAGCCCAATGAGGCCACTCACTATGCCTTCAACATCGGGTGATGGATCCTCACCGCCTGCATAAGCCCAATCGAGCACCCATGCAGCAGAGGACAGGCAAGCTGCTACCAACACATCGTCGGGACAAGCAAACTCAATAGTAAATGACCGGTCACCCTGCGCATCTGCCTTCGTGCGACCAGATGAAATATCCCCTGCAAGACCACTGCGCGCCAATAGCTCAATGGTGACATGTTCGAGCAGATGAGCAATCTCGGTTGAACGTATTACCTCGCTAAACTTTGGTGATGCATCACCTGTGCATAGATGGTCGTTAAGCTCTGGGAAGAGCGCGAGGATTCGATTGGTTGCCTCGGGATCATCATCAGTGTTAAGAGGTCCGCCCGAAGCTATGCGCACATGCGCAACAAATTTCTTAGGACCAATCTCTACCCGCTCTATACGTACGAGAGGTCCTTCATAACCATCAGCAGTACCATGAGGCTCTATCTCTTGCCCTGCTAAAAATGCGCTCACGCAGCTGTTAAATCGCTTGTATGCATGCTGCATGAGATGATGGTCGCCAAACTCTTCCACGCCGAAGCGTACCCACGTACAGTTTGGCATCTCTTCGCTCATCCACTGAGCTGCCTCAGGCGTGGTTACATAACTTGCATCACCTGTAAGAAGCAGCACGGGCATATGTAGGGTATGCAGCAATTGACGCCAGTCGTGCGTCACATGACTTAACAGCAGGCGGGTTAAAAAGTTCCCCGCTGGAGGAGGGTCGGCGGGAACTTGCTGCCACAGCTCGTAATAATTGTCGGGAGCAGTCTGAAGCTCCTCTTTTGAAAAGGCTGCCTGATCGTACGAAAAGTACTCACTGAATATGGAGCGGATATTGGCTGTGAAGTTGGCCTGCAAACGATTGTAGGCGTCCCACATATCCACGCGCTTCCCCGCATAGAGGCGAATCTCTTCGTCGCTATCTTTTGGATTCGCAAGCAAACATGGTGACTGGTCTACCAGTACAACACGCTCTACCAGCTCTTGACCAAAGGTCTCAAGGTAGCTCCAAATAACGCTTGCTCCCATGGACCAGCCCAAAAGATGCACTTTGGGCGCGCCTATCCACCCAATGAACTCGGAGAGGTCGGCTGCTAGGCGTGCCATATGTGCGCCATGTGCGGGCGCCTCTGAATGGCCATTGCCGCGCATGTCAAGCATAAACACCGCATAGGTCTCGGACAGCTCCGGGGCATTAAGCGAGAAAGCATCAATTGAGGCTGCCCAACCAGACAGCATAATAAGTGGCATGCCTTCGCCCTTGCGTAAATAGCGCAGCTTCACACCGTCGGAAGTGGTAAAGCTACCCTCAAGAAAATCAGCCAGTAAGGGGTTGTGTGTATAGGCGTGTTCGTTTGGCATGCCTAGTCCTTTCCCTCTGTAGTAGGGGTTGAGCCGTCGGCAGTCGCATCTTCATCGTTTGATGGAGCTTCCTGTGTTACGCGCAACAAGGCGATACGTCTGCCCCGGACAGATTGAATTCTAAAGCGATAGCCCCCTACCGTAAATGTGTCGCCGGGGTCGGGTAAAGAGTCTGCAAGATCCAACACAAAACCGGCAATGGTTTCAAATTCTTCTGACTCTTCAACGGGCCAGCCAAGCTCTATGGCATCATCGATGGAATAGCGCCCGTCAACCAGCCAGTCGCGCTCGCCAAGTTTGGTGAGGTACTTATTGTCGGGGTCGAACTCGTCCTCGATTTCGCCCACAACTTCTTCGACAATGTCTTCTACCGTTACAATGCCTGCCGTACCGCCATATTCATCCACCACGATAACCATTTGATCGTGGCTTGTTTGCATTTCGGACAGCAGTGGGATGATGTCTTTGGTGTCGGGCACGAAGTCGGCTTCGCGCAAATAAGACGCTATGGGCTGCGAGCCTGCCTGTTCGTCCACCATAGGACCAATAAGGTCTTTGATGTGTGCGATGCCCACCACCCTGTCTAAGTCAACGTGATATATGGGAATGCGCGAGTAGCCCGTGCGTCGCATAACGTCGAGCACCTCAGAAATGGTAGCGGTGTCTTCCATAAAGGTGCAGTCGACGCGGGGAATCATTACCTCGCGTGCCTTGGTATCGCCGAGCGCAAAGATCTCATGGATCATCGATTTTTCTTCTTCGGAAAGCTCTCCGGAGTCGGTGACCATGTATTTAATCTCTTCTTCTGACACATTTTGGCGCTCATCTGCACTTTTAATCCTCAGAAGGGCGGAGAGTCCATTGGCTGAGACCTGAGTAAACCACACCAAGGGTTTTGCAAATTTTCGAAATCCGGTAAGCGGACCCGCAACCATCTTTGCCATATTCTCTGCACTGGCAAGACCAATCCGCTTAGGAATAAGCTCGCCTATCACGATGGAGAGATACGAAACAATAAGCGTGATAATCACCGGCGAGGCTATAGGTGCTATTGCGGTTAACACATCGATGTTGAGCTGTGAAATTGCACGAGTAAGTGGATCGGATAAGGTGTTGGACGAAACGGTCGCTGAGAAAAATCCAACGAGGGTAATTGCCACTTGAATGGTGGCGAGAAAGTCTGTTGAATCTGCGGCGAGGTCGAGTGCGCGGCGTGCGCGCTGATCGCCTTCTTCGGCATCATGTTCAAGCGTTGCGCGCTTGGCAGTGGTAAGCGCCATTTCCGACATGGAGAAAAAGCCGTTCATAAGAGTGAGCAGCAATGTTGCTATGACGGATATCGCAATGTCCATATAGGGTAGCTATAACCTCCTGTGTCCGGGGACATGATAAAAACTCAATACCAGAAAGA
>CAYWNN010000105.1:0-3311 GCA_964459685.1 uncultured Coriobacteriaceae bacterium | reverse complement strand
TTACACCAGATGGGGTTGAATTTGCAGTACTCTTTACGCACGCACTCAGCACCATTGGGACCCGACGTATCACAGGCGCAAATAATTATGTCGCCTTGTATTGCTTCCACTATCTCACGCAGCGTTGTGGCATGAGGATCTACGGCGAGGCGCATACCTCCATGGGCTCCGCGCACGTTCTCTATAATGTTCGCCCGAGCTAAACTCTGCTGAATAATTCGTGCAAATGAATAGGGTATATCGTTAGCTTCTGCAGCACTGCGGACAGACAGTAGGTCGGAGCTGTTCATAAGTTCGGCGAGTATGCGAAAGGTATAGTCTGTCTTCCGCGTAATATCCATGAAGCCTCTTTCGTAGTAGTTAGGGCATCTGTTTGCCGTACTTGCTCGGCACCTGAAACGTGCTTGTGACACTCAACGTTGTACTTGATACCGCGATGAGTGCTGTACTCAATGCTGCAACAATCATGCTTAATGCTATCGCATTTATAACATTTATGCGGATTATAGCTCGAGAAGGAGTAAGGCGCCGCACAAGTCAAAAACAAAAAGGCCCGAATGTCAGGCCTTGTAAGAATGCAATGGCGGGATGTATGGGACTTGAACCCACGACCTCCGGCGTGACAGGCCGGCGCTCTAACCAGCTGAGCTAACACCCCGTATGATGAACGCGGGGACTATTTTAGACAAACTAGTGGCTGCTTGTCTACTGTGAACTTAAAAATATTGAATAAGGTGTCAATCTGCGTTCGCTGCCAAACTGAGTAGAGCTTTGCTGCATTGAGTTTGGCAGAGCTCGTCAAGCGAGGATAAATTGCGTGACAAGCACATACGCAACAAAGGCCGACACACTCAAAGCAAGCACGACAGCAAGAACAGATACATACATATTTGTTGGTTTCGAAGGCTCATGGGTTGAGGTAATGTGTGGGCGCTTAGAATCCGCCATGCGCACAGAGCTGATACCTTCATCGTTAAAAGCAAAGCGGGCAAAGCTTGTGGTATCGCCTACCGTATCGCGCGTGGTAAACAGTGCTCCCGTGCCCGTGGGGATGCGCTCAAATGAACCAGTAGCAGAAGCTAAGGTACTGCGAGGAGTGCCGGCATCAAGCACATCTTCCAAATCGAGCGAGGCGGTATAGGAAATATCGCTGTCAACATCTGTTGCTATGTAGCTGGAATTGTCTGAAGGAGTGGATACTGGAGCTTCCTTATAAACATCGTCAGATATGACATTGAGCTCGTCTTCAAGCTCGTTTTCGTCGTCCCAGCCACCCCAATTTATGTTGGATTTTGTGCCCGGTTCCGCAAAGTGAGAACCTCTACGCCTTTTTCCAGAACCCTCGGTGTTCGACATACAACCCTCCAGAAACCCCTTACGTGCAGTTTCTTGCTATGAGGCTATTTTAGCTACAACATATGGCGCGCTTCGATGGCGCGACCCAGCGTTACCTCATCGGCAAACTCAAGCTCCCCACCCACCGGTAGACCACTTGCAAGTCGACTGACAGACAGCTCGAGCGACTGAATCGTACGCGCAAGATAGGTAGCGGTTGTCTCGCCCTCAACATCCGGATTAGTTGCAAGGATAACTTCTTCTATCGAGCCGTCGGCAAGGCGCGCTAACAACTCTCGAATATGCAACTGATCGGGACCAATCTCATCCATAGGAGAGATAACGCCGCCGAGCACATGGTATAGCCCGCTATAAACGCCTGTGCGCTCTATAGCAGAAACGTCGCGCGGCTCTGACACCACACATATACGCGTACGATCACGCGATGTATCGGCGCAGATTTCGCACACATCACCTGTCGCATAGCTAAAACACACGGGACAAAAATGCACTTGGTTTTTTACGTCGAGCAGCGCCTGAGCGAGGCGACGTGCTTCTTCATCTGGGGCGCTGAGAATGTGGTAGGCGATGCGCTGGGCAGATTTTGGCCCTATACCAGGCAGACGCCCCAGCTCATCGAGTAGGCGCTGAAGCGCTTTTCCATCGTGAGATGCGTTCACGTGTGTCCTACAGTCCTGGAATGCCAAGGCCGCCGGTAACGGCACTCATCTGCTGAGTAGAAACGTCTTGTGCAGACTCGAGCACATCGTTTACTGCGGCAATAATCATGTCTTGCAGCATTTCGACATCTTCGGGATCTACTGCTTCGGGATCGATGGTGACAGAGGTGATGCGCATATCGGCAGTGGCACTCACCTTAACCATGCCGCCACCCGCACTTGATGTAACTTCAATATCGCGCAGGCCTTCCTGCGCCGCCTCAAGCTGTTCCTGCATTTTGCGGGCTTGCTTCATCATCTGCTGCATGTTCATGCCGCCCATGCCGCCCATTGCACCCATTCCGCGCTTACCCATACGTAAAAACTCCTTGCCCATCTCAATAACACGAGCTGCTTTATTAGCAAGCTGCTTTCAACTTAGCTGTTGTGCAACGTTGAAGTGTCGTTTTCTTCTTGTGAAATCGTACTTATGGTAACTCCTGGACCAAAAACATCCTCAAGCATGGCAGTAAGCGACTCGGGAATCAATGGCTCTTCTTGAGCTGATTCTGGCGTTGAGGTTTGTTCTGGTGCTTGAGGTGGTTCTGGTGCTGGGATTGAAACTGGCGTTGGCGTTGGGGTTGGCTCAGGCGTTGAGGCTGGTTCTGGTACCTGGATTGGCTCTGGTGCTGACATTGGTGCTGATGTTGGTACTGGCTCTAGCACTGGAGCTGGCTCTGGCATCGGAATTGGTTCTGGCACCGGAGTTGGCTCAGCATCCGCCACCGCGAAAGGTACGGTGCTCTCTGGTGCACTAGTTGCAGGAGCTGCTGTTGTTTTTGCATCGTTCTTGCTGCTCTCTTTGAAAACGAGGCGGCGCGTGCCAAAGTAGCGCTCGAGCACCTCGTTTATACCAGCGCGAACATCGTCTCGCTCAAGCATGCGGAGAGCAAATGAAGAGCCTGCTGGCAATACTGCCGTAAGCACCATTCCATCGTCCGAGGCAAATTCGGCGTTCAGAAGCAAAGAGCCAAAGGACGGGTGTTCCTTACAAATAGCGTCTTTAAAATCGCGCCACACTCGTTTTGGAGATGGCTTTGCTTGAGAGGCTGTGTCTTGTGTTTGCTGAGCTTGCTCAGGCACTGGGGTAGGCTCAGTGACTGATACAGGCGCTGGCATCTCGCGGGGTTCTGGTGCGGGTACGGATATAGGCGCAGAGGTAGACTCGGCAGCTGGCGCAGATTCAGCAACTGGTGCAGGCGCTGGCACGGGTTCGGCAGCCGGTACAGGTGCTGATGCAGTCGCAACCACCCCCTG
>CAYWNN010000104.1:0-3324 GCA_964459685.1 uncultured Coriobacteriaceae bacterium | reverse complement strand
CCGAAACCATTAACTACCGCACACTCAAGCCCGAAAAGGACGGTTTGTTCTGTGAAAAGATCTTCGGTCCCGCCAAGGATTGGGAGTGCTCCTGCGGTAAATATAAAGGCATCCGTTTCCGCAACATTGTGTGCGAGCGCTGCGGTGTTGAGGTAACCACCTCAAAAGTGCGTCGTGAGCGCATGGGTCATATTGAGCTTGCTGCACCGGTAAGCCACATCTGGTATTTCAAGAACCCCACCAACTTCCCGCTTGCGCGTCTGCTCGATATTAAGAGCAAGGATTTGGAGAAGGTTCTCTACTTTGCGAGCTACATCATTACGCATATCGATTACGAGGCACGTGAGGCAGATGCAGCCGACCTCAAAGAAGAGCTTGCAGCAGACCTCGAAGAGCTTGATGCCGAGCGCGACGACCAAATCGAACGTCTGCGCGAGCAGGGAGACCCTGCTGCGGTAGAGGAGTTTGGCGCAACTGAGGTACTTTCTGCTGATGAGGTGCGTGCGGGTATCGCCGATCTCGAAGAAGAATATGCAGAGGAAAAAGAGCTGCGCAAGAAGGCCTTTGACAAGTTCATGGCTCTTGAAGAACGTGAGCTTATCTCCGACGAGAACCTGTTCCGCGAGCTGAAGCGTCACTACTCTCTGTATTTCGACGGAGGCATGGGGGCTGAGGCCATCCGCGACCTGCTGCGCTCGGTAGACCTTCAAAAAGAAGCAAAAACGCTGCGCGAGATTATTGCCGATGACAATGGTCAAAAGCAGCGTCGTGAGAAGGCTGTAAAGCGCCTTGAGGTAGTTGATGCCTTTGCCAAGGGTGGCAACGATCCAGCAAACATGGTGCTCGACGTTATTCCTGTTATCCCACCCGATTTGCGCCCTATGGTGCAGCTCGACGGTGGTCGTTTTGCCGCAAGCGACTTAAACGATCTCTATCGTCGTGTTATCAACCGCAACAACCGCTTGAAGCGCCTGCTCGACTTGGACGCCCCTGCCATCATTGTGAATAACGAGAAGCGCATGCTCCAAGAGTCGGTTGATGCGCTCTTTGACAATGGTCGTCGTGGACGTCCGGTAACAGGACGTGGTGGGCGAGCACTTAAGTCGCTGGCTGAGGCACTCAAGGGCAAGCAAGGACGCTTCCGTCAGAACTTGCTCGGTAAGCGTGTCGACTACTCGGGTCGCTCGGTTATCGTTGTCGACCCGCAGCTTAAGCTTCATCAGTGCGGTCTGCCAAAAACGATGGCTCTTGAGCTCTTTAAGCCATTCGTTGTGCGCCGCTTGGTTGAGCTTGGCAAGGTGGAAAATGTTAAGGGTGCCAAGCGTGCCATCGACCGCATGTCACCTATGGTGTGGGACGTGCTCGACGAGGTTATCCAAGGTCGCCTAGTGCTGCTTAACCGTGCCCCAACGCTGCACCGCCTTTCCATTCAAGCCTTCGAGCCTGTACTGGTAGAGGGCAAGGCCATCCACCTGCATCCGTTGGTATGCGCGCCCTTTAACGCAGACTTCGACGGCGACCAGATGTCGGTACATGTGCCGCTTTCCACTCAGGCACAAACCGAGGCGCGTGTGCTGATGCTTTCTTCCAATAACCTACGCTCGCCTGCATCGGGCAAGGTGCTCACCGTGCCTTCGCAGGATATGGTGTTTGGTGTGTACTACCTCACTACCATTAAAGAGGGCGTGCCAGGCGAGGGACGTGTCTTTGCCAGCCTGCTCGACGCAACAGATGCTTACGACGCTCGCAACGAAGTGGACGTCCAGGCGAAGATTACCGTGCGTATTCGCCCGGAGGATGCCAATGCCTTCGAGGGAGATCGCAAGATTTTCCGCGTTCAAACAGGCATTGGTCAAACAGAGGATTACGACGTAACAGACGGACCTGTTCGCCTAGAGACCACCGTTGGTCGCATCATCTTTAACAAGGAATGTCTGCCAAGCGATTATCCCTTCATCAATTACAAGGTGGCAAAGGGCGGCATTTCTGCGATTGTTAACGACTGCTGCGATCGCTATCCCATGGCGGAGGTTGAGCCTATTCTCGATGCCATCAAGTATGCCGGCTTCCACTTTGCAACGCGTGCCGGTCTTACCGTTTCTGTGTGGGACGCGGTTATCCCCGAAGAGAAGAGCGCGATGCTCGATGCCGCTCAGGAGTCGGTAGACCAAATTAACGAGAACTACGAGGACGGCTTGCTTTCCGAGCGCGAGCGTCACTCTGAGGTTGTTAATACCTGGACCGAGTGCACAGAAGAGCTTGGCTCGAAGATGCTCGAAGGCTTCTCGGAGGACAACCCCATCTACATGATGGCTGACTCCGGTGCTCGTGGTAACAAAACACAGCTGCGCCAGCTCGCTGGTATGCGTGGTTTGATGAGTGACATGTCGGGTGAAACCATCGACTTGCCCATTAAGGCAAACTTCCGTGAAGGCTTGGAGCCTTTGGAGTACTTCATCTCCACCTACGGCGCGCGTAAGGGCTTGGTAGACACCGCAAGCCACACTTCCGACTCGGGTTACCTCACACGCCGCTTGGTTGACGTTGCACAAGACGTCATCGTGCGCGAGGCCGACTGCAACACGCAAGAGGGCGTTGTGTACGACCTGTTGAAGCCGGGTACCACCCGCCTCAACGAGGACCTTATTGGTCGTTGCACACTGAATGACATCGTAGACCCTGCCACCGGTGAGGTGCTCATTAAGGCTGAGGAATACATCTCGAGCACTGAGGACATTCAGATGCTGCTCGACCACGGTCTCTCTCAGGTGGAGTTGAGAGCACTTCTTACCTGTCGCTCGAAGTATGGCGTATGTCAGAAGTGCTACGGCTGGGACCTTTCCACTCGTCGTCCGGTAAACATCGGCACTGCCGTGGGCATTATTGCTGCCCAGTCTATCGGCGAGCCGGGTACCCAGCTTACGATGCGTACCATCCACTCCGGCGGTGTTGCTGGCGCCGACGACATTACTCAGGGCTTGCCCACGGTTGCCCGTATGTTCGACGTGGTTGGCAATGTGAACGAGAAGATTTTGGGTCGCGAGGCTGACCTTGCCTGGCGCAACGGTACGCTGCATATTACGCCTGAGCGTACGGAGTACATCTTGCGCATCGACGGCACCGACGAAGTGCCCGAGGATAGTGAGCTCATCGTTGCCGAGAAGCGTGTTCCTGCATCAGTGCGCTTTATGCCAGGAATTGAAGACGGCGTAGAGGTTCACGCAGGCGACCAAATTACGCGTGGCTTCGTTAACTTCCGCAACCTGCGCAAGCTTACCGACATTGCATCTACCATGCACACCTTTGTGGCATCGGTTAAGGACG
>CAYWNN010000103.1:0-3347 GCA_964459685.1 uncultured Coriobacteriaceae bacterium | reverse complement strand
CCGCTGACCAACGAAGGGCATTTTGCTATCGATTTTTGTTTTGCTTTACTAACGCGCAAGCTGTCGTTACGGTATAAGCCGTCCTTACCGCATAAGCTTGCAATGCTGCATAAGCTTTCATCTGCGACTTGTCATATCGCGGTACGTTTTGTTTCGATTTGATTTCCTCATCTAACAACTAAGATTGTCTGTTTGCCGACCAGTGGCTTATATTGCGTCGCAACTTAGTATCTTTACACGTACCCAGAAATGCTCCCGCGAATAGAAACACCCCTACATACAAGAGATGTACACGTGGATGGAAATGTTCACGTGAAAGGAGATGCTGACGAAAAAAGAAGCTCACTAGAACTAAAAGGGGGATGTTATATGTGTTCTCGGGCTGCGCATCTTGACGCTTCTAAAGGACTACTTTTCCAACGCGGATTGGTAGATCGGCCAGCGCTTGAAGAACATGTCATGCATCATCTCGATATGTATGGCATTGCCGTGCTGTGCTCGGGAAGTGGCATGGGAAAGACGGTCCTTCTTCAGCTTGTGCTCGAAAGTCAATCCAACATGGGGCATGCTACCCGTCTTATTAGCTTGCTTGGCTTGGATGAAGCTGAAGCAACAGATGTAATATGTGCTGCCGTGCAAAAGAACGCTGCGCATGCAAAAGGCGAGCATTCCATTTTGGCTTTAGATGGAGTTCCTGCGCTCAATGAAGAGCATGTGGACACCGTATCTACGGCTTTGCGTAGCTATACAGAAAAAGGAGGCAAGCTCATAGTTGCCTTACGTCCAGATGCAGAGATGCTTCCTTTGGCTCTAGAGCTGCCTTGTATATATGCACGTCATATGCTTGTTCATGAAACTGAGTTGCCCCATTGGGGCATTTTTCCTGTGGCGTCTGTTCAGGAGAGTTCTGTGGCATGGACTCATAACATTCCAGCCTTTGTGAGGCTGATGCGCGATGCCCCTCAACATAGCTACTCAGCTATCGATCTACGCGACATAGCCCGCCTATCGCAGGACATCCTCATGGGTGATGCTCACAGCTCTTTTCTCGAGGAGGAGCGAAGGCTTCGTTATGCCTTGGCCTTGCTGGGAGAAGGTAGCATTCACGACCTAGTATTTGTCTTAGGAAGCTCTGCTGTGGATAGCTCTGCTGTTGATGCTGATAACGCTGCTGGAGACATCATCGCGAGGGATGCCTTTTCAGGGAGTGTATCTGGAACTGAAAGCTCAATTCACGAGGCAGTTCTTGGTCTTGAGCGCGATGAACCTCTCTTTGGAATTGATTCGCAGGCTTCTACTTTTTCAGTGGTAGGAGCCTGCGACGCGCAGGTCTTTTTGTACTTCGAACGTTTCATTAAAGATGCCTTTAAGCGCTACCCGCATCTTGCGTTGAAATGTGCAGAGTTATTGTGCGAGCGCAAAGCATTTGGACGGGCAGGAGTAATACTTGCCCAAGGTTCTATAGATGCAACCTGGCGGTTGATTTTGAAGTGGCCTGTCGACTTTATTGATGCAGGTTGTTTGCGTTTGGTAAAAGCAGCTTATGAAGAGAGCTTGCTTCATGCGCAGAGTGCAAACTCATTTTATGTGCAAGCAAGCAACATAGCTATTAGCTGGATAGAAGGAAGAAGCACACAAGTTGAACGCTCCTTCGAAGCCTTAGCTACTCCACATGATCCGGCGGAAATAATCGTTTATCAACAACTCGAAGCAATTAGATATATGACTCGCTTGAGAACGGGAAAGCTTGCCGGTCGCCCCAACATACAAGAGCCTGCCTTCGAAAATCGCTTTGTAGAACAGGTATGCCTGCATACCGACATATGGCAGCTCATCATGCAGGGAAACTTTGCTCAGGCATATCGTCTCAGTGTCCTTATGAATAATCGCTTGTTTGCCATGCCGAGTTTTATGGCAGCAATACTGCACTTAGACCATGCCCTTATATGTTTTCTTGTAGGCGACATACCTCAAGCCTTAGAGGATGTAATCGATAGCTCATTGCTTACGTTTTTATTGGAAGCAGGCTTTGGCGATGAGCTAACGTATTCGATGATGAAGTTGGGCATAGTGCGAGCGCTTATTGCGGGCTCTTCAAAGTCTAGGGAAATGAAGCGAGCAGTTGTGTGCGCATCACGCAGAGGAGATGCTCTGGTTGAAGCGCTTTCGCTTATGGGACTTGCCGTGCAGGATATGCGGAAGGACGCCTTAGCGCGTGGGCATGTACGAGCCAGCAGAGCTGCCAGCCTGCTTGAGCAAAAGGAATGCCCCTATTTGGCATCGATAGCCTTGGGCATCGATGCGGTAGCAATGGCACGCCTAGGGGATATTCAGCCGCTCGAAGAGCTGGCATTTTGCGAGACTCACAAGACGCTGCGCAGCTTATTTTCCGTACTGCATCAGGCTTATGCAGAACATCCTGAGATTGTTGCTACGCGCTTCCATGCCCAAAGCCTTGCCTCAGACGAGCTGTTTCCTTTGCGTTTACTATTTGATGCAGCAGGAGCTAACAAAAGCCCGCTTGCCAAAGCGCTTCCCAAGAAGTGGATAGAGCAGCTGAACGATTTTGCAGAAGCAGGGCGCAACTGCTTTATTGCCGGCGAGGGAGCGCCACAACAAGCACAAGAGGAACCCGAAGTTCAAGAAGACATACTTTTTATCCAGCTACTTGGAAGTTTTCGCGTAAGGCGGGGCTCACAGGAGATAAGCGATAAGCATTGGAAGCGAAGTGCAGCAAAACAGTTACTCATTCTTTTAGCGGCTCAGGATAACCACACCATGAGAAGAAGCGCTCTTATAGAGGCAATTTGGCCAGACGCAGATTATTTACGAGGAAGAACGAACTTGTACACTGCGCTGAGCACCCTTCGGCAAACCTTAGGCACAACGAGCGATGGCCACTCCTACATCGTAGGGCACAACTCCGAACTCATGCTCAATCGAGAATATGTGCGCTGCGATATCGATGAGTTGACGGCACTTTGTCGCACCTCTCTCACGATGGGAGAAAAAGCGCATGAAAGGCTTGCTGCTACTCGCAAAGCGATGATGCTTTACGAAGGAGATTGTTACGTGCCTGCAAACGACGTTTCTGGCTTGGTGCTAGCGCGGCGCAATGAGTTGCGCAATATATACGTAGACACCATGGTGCTTGGCTCAGAGGCAGCTCTGCATGCGGGAAATCTTGTAGAGGCAGTCGCATTTGCTGAAGCAGCGTGCAGACGTGCTCCACTAAGAGAAGACGCCATCCTTGCGCGTGTATGCGCTCTTACAGCGGCAGGCCGCTTGAACGAAGCGCGCGAAGTGTACGATAGCTATGCCGCACGCTCTATTGAAATAACAGGGGC
>CAYWNN010000102.1:0-3361 GCA_964459685.1 uncultured Coriobacteriaceae bacterium | reverse complement strand
GGCAGCCAAAGGAGAAAATCAACATCGACACCGAGCGCGATAACTATATGCGCGCACAAGATGCTCTCGAGTATGGGCTTGTTGATAAGGTAATCTCCTCGCGCGTGAGCGTTGCAAGCGAAACATCTTAAGCTTGAAAACTGAGCTGGAGGCGCTTACTGATGACAGATTTTAACGACACCATGACACCGGATGATATGAGGTGTTCGTTCTGCGGTAAATCACGCGATCAGGTGCGCAAGCTTATTCAAGGTCCCAACGATGTATTTATCTGCGATGAATGTGTTGCCACCTGTGGCGACATCATGCAAGATGCCTTGCAGGAAGTAACCCCCAACACATCTACTTCAGAGACTTCGCCACTGCTTACCGGCGAGCTTCCCACTCCACATGAGATATATGCCGAGCTCAGCGAATATGTCATGGGTCAAGAAGCTGCGAAGCGCGCCATGAGCGTTGCGGTGTATAACCACTACCGGCGTATCCTATCGGGAAATGACGAAGTGGCACCCGACGAAGAAGGGGTGGAAATTGCCAAGAGCAACATCTTGCTTTTAGGTCCCACAGGCACGGGTAAAACCCTTTTGGCACAAACGCTCGCTCGTATTTTGCAGGTGCCTTTTGCTATAGCCGATGCCACCACGCTCACAGAGGCAGGCTACGTAGGAGAGGATGTAGAAAACATCCTACTGAAGCTTATTACCGTTGCTGATGGCGACATTGAGCGCGCTCAGCTGGGCATTGTGTACGTGGACGAAATCGACAAGATTGCTCGCAAAGCTGAAAACCTGTCTATTACACGAGACGTTTCGGGTGAAGGAGTGCAGCAGGCACTGCTCAAAATTATTGAAGGCACTGAGGCATCGGTACCTCCGCAGGGTGGGCGCAAGCACCCCCAGCAGGAGCTCATCCACATAGACACCACCAACATCCTCTTTATTTGTGCTGGAGCCTTTGTGGGTCTCGACAAGATAATAAGCGACCGCATTGGTCGCAAGGGAATAGGTTTCACGGGAGAAGTGAGCTCTCAGGATACCCAAGATACCAACGAAGTGCTTGCCCAAGTTATGCCTCAGGATTTGCACAAGTTTGGCATGATTCCTGAATTTATTGGCAGGATTCCTGTTATTACGAGTACCTGCGAACTCACCGAGGATGATTTGGTGAGTATCCTTGTTGAGCCTAAGAATGCCCTGGTTAAGCAGTACAAGCGCCTCTTTGAGCTGGAAAATGTCGAGCTTATATTTGAAGAGGATGCCCTGTATGAGCTTGCCAAGAGGTCGCTCGAGCGAGGAACAGGAGCCCGAGGGCTTCGTGCCATGCTTGAATCTACGCTTCAACAAACAATGTTTGACGTACCCAGCGAGCCTGATGTGTCCCAAGTGATAGTAACGAAGGACGCAGTTATGGGCAATGAGGAGCCTTTGCGCGTTACACGCGGGAAGAGAGCCAAACACCGTCGACTTGCGACGGCTTAACCTGCACAGAAGTTGAAGCATTATGGCATCTGATGTCATCTCTATTCGAGGCGCACGCGAGCATAACCTCCAAAACATAGATATAGACATACCGCGTGACAAGTTGGTTGTGATAACGGGTCTTTCGGGCTCGGGTAAATCGAGCCTTGCCTTTGACACCATGTACGCAGAAGGCCAGCGTCGCTATGTAGAAAGCCTTTCGAGTTACGCGCGTCAGTTCTTAGGACAGATGGACAAACCAGACCTTGATTCCATTGAAGGTCTCTCTCCCGCGGTTTCCATCGACCAAAAAACAACGAGTCGTAATCCTCGCTCTACCGTGGGTACCGTCACCGAGATCTACGACTATTTGCGCCTGTTGTACGCCCGCATTGGCATAGCTCACTGTCCTGAATGTGGCCGCATTATCGAGCGACAAACCACCGACCAGGTAGCCGACAAGATAATGGCTACCGGGATTGGGCGGCGTGCTCTCGTTTTAGCGCCCGTGGTAATAGGGCGAAAAGGGGAGTTTGTAAAGCTATTTGAGGATTTAAGAAAAGAAGGTTTTTCTCGCGTTCGCGTTGACGAAGAGCTCTACAACCTCGAAGAAGACATCAAGCTTAACAAGAACTATAAACACACTATCGAAGTGGTGGTAGACCGTATTGTTATACGTGAGGGTTCAACCGCGCGTGTTGCTGAAGCAGTAGAAGTTGCCACACGGCTTGCTGCAGGAAAGGTATTTGTGTACCTTATGCCAGATGCAGCCGACCCTGCATCCATGCCAGGCGAGCTGTTGCAGTTCTCGCTTGCCCTGGCTTGCCCTATACACGGCCACTCCATCGACGATTTGCAGCCACGTGATTTCTCCTTTAATGCGCCCTACGGTGCCTGTCCAACCTGTGACGGATTAGGCGTTTCTCGCGTCATAGATGCCGAGGCAATCATTGAGAATCCAAATGCAGGCGTGCTTGACGGAGCCTTTGGCACCTTTTTTGGACGCTCCAATTATTACCCGCAGATTTTTAAGGCACTCTGTCGACACTTTAAGGTAGATGAGACAACGCCGTGGAAGGATTTGCCTCCCGCTTTGCGCACCGCATTTCTGGATGGCATGGGTTCTGAGAAAATTGCGGTGAGCTACCACACGCTTGATGGGCGCGATACCCAGTGGAAAACGAGTTTTTCAGGTTTGCGCTCCATTCTCTTCGAGAAATATAACGAGTCGACTTCTGAGCATATTAAGGCTCGTCTCGAGCGATATATCCATGAAGAGACATGCCCAACATGCAAAGGCGCACGTTTAAAGCCTGAGATGCTTGCAGTACAGGTAGGCGGGTGCTCCATCTATGAACTGTGCTGTATGAGCTGCAAAGAGGCGCTCGAGTTCTTTGAGAACCTTAAGCTCACCGAGCGTCAAGCACTCATTGGCTCACAGATTGTAAAAGAGATTATTGAGCGCTTGCGCTTTTTGGTAAATGTTGGGCTCGACTATTTGAGTCTTGCACGTGCGTCTGCAACGCTTTCTGGAGGAGAAGCTCAACGCATTCGTCTTGCCACACAAATAGGTGCTGGTTTGATGGGCGTGCTTTACATATTGGATGAGCCCTCAATTGGTCTACATCAGCGTGACAACAATCGTCTTATCGCCACGCTCGAACGTCTACGTGATTTGGGCAACACGGTTATTGTGGTTGAGCATGACGAAGACACGATTCGCCGCGCTGACTATGTGATAGATATGGGTCCTGGCGCAGGAGAAAAAGGTGGGCGCATTGTAAGCAGTGGCACACCAGAGCAGATAATGGAAAGCTCGGCATCGCTTACCGGAGCATATCTCAGAGGCGAGCGCATGGTTCAGCTTCCCAAGCAGCGCAGAAAGCCCAAAGCAGGAAGGCTGC
>CAYWNN010000101.1:0-3377 GCA_964459685.1 uncultured Coriobacteriaceae bacterium | reverse complement strand
ACTTTGGCACGGGCTTTGTAAAGGTAACTCCTGCTCACGACCCCAACGACTTTGCTATGGGGGAAGCTCACGGCCTCGAAAAAATCAATATCTTTGATGAGACAGCCCACGTGGTGGAGGGCTACGGAGCATTTAGCGGCATGAGCCGTGACGAGTGTCGTGCGGCTGTTGTTGCCTGGTTTGAAGAGCACGGTCTGCTCGATCATGTGGAAGAGCATGATCACTCGGTTATGCACTGTTATCGCTGCGACACGGTACTTGAGCCCTGGCTGAGTGAACAGTGGTTTGTTGACGTTGACAGGCTGAAAGAGCCAGCCTTGCGTGTTGTAAACGAAGGCGAGGTAAGTTTCCATCCTGAACGCTGGAAGCAAAGCTATGTCACGTGGATGGAAAACCTCAAGGACTGGTGTATTTCACGTCAGCTGTGGTGGGGTCATCGCATCCCCGTTTTTTACTGCGACGAGTGCGGCTGGGAAGATGCCTGCATGGAAGACGTGGATGTGTGTCCCACTTGTGGAAGCCATGCGGTGCATCAAGACGAAGACGTGCTCGACACCTGGTTCTCAAGCCAGCTGTGGACCTTTGCCACACAGGGCTGGCCAGATGCTCCAGACCAGATGCAAGGCCACCATCCAACTCAGGTACTCGTTACCGCTCGTGACATTATTGCCTTGTGGGTTGCTCGTATGATTATGAGCTCACTGTACTTTACTGGCGAGATTCCCTTCCACGACGTTTACATCTACGCCACGGTTTTGGCGAAGGATGGCAGTCGCATGTCGAAGTCGAAGGGTAACGGCGTTGATCCTATGGATCTTATGCAGATGTATGGAGCAGATGCTATGCGCCATAGCCTGCTTACCCTCATCACCAATAACCAGGATATTAAGTTTGACGCCAACCTCAATAAGAAGACCTTGGAGCTTATAGACAGCCCACGCACCGAGGCATCGCGCAGCTTTATAACCAAAATTTGGAATGCGAGCCGCTTTGTACTCATGAATATGGAGGGCTATGTGCCAGGCGCTCCTGCTGCTGAAACCCCTGAGGATGCCTGGATGCTGTCGCGTCTTGCAAAACAGCTCGCGCGTGCAACCGAGCAGCTCGAGCACTACGACTTTGGTGAGTATGCGCGCAGTACCCAAGCCTTTTTCTGGAACGATTTCTGCGACTGGTACATTGAGCTGTGTAAAAGCAGGCTTACGGGCGACAACAAAGAGCAGCGCCTTCAGGCTCAGCGCAACCTTATGTATGTCCTCGATTGCGCTATGCGTATGCTACATCCCGTTATTCCTTTTGTTACTGAATGCATATGGGGCAAGCTGGATGCAACTGGGCTTGATATGCAGCCTCATACAGATCGCCTTTTGATGCAGGCGGCATGGCCTGAGCCTGAAGAGCTTGCGCACTTTATTAATGATGCAGCCGAAGATGAGTTCGACTGTGCCCGTCGCCTTGTTGCTGGACTTCGCTCGACTCGTGCTCGTTATAAGCTTTCACCTCGTACTCAGCTCGATGTGGTGGTTTCGACCTCATCCGAAGATGTTGTAGGGGCATTTGAGTCTCAGCGAGAGTTTATTAGCTCGGTTGGTTGTGTGGGTAGTCTCAGTGTTGCGCATGATGCCTCCCGTCCGCAGAGCTCAATAGCACTGGGTGATACAGCCTATGAAGCCTATGTCGTTTTAGGGGACTTGGTAGATTTTGATGCCGAGCGTGCCCGTCTTTCTAAAGCACTTGCAAAGGCTGAAAAGGATCTTGAGAGTGCTTTGAAGATGCTTGCCAATGAAGGATTCTTAGCTAAGGCAGCAGCAGATGTTGTCGCAGCCAAACGTGAGCGTGCTTCTGAATTGGAACAAGAAGTTGAGCAACTGAAAAAGGAGCTCGCAGATATTTCCAGCTAAACAAGGGGGTAGTTATGGTAGAAGAAAAGCGTGGTAATGCTCGCTCAACAAGCGATGCATCGATGACCAACATGTCCCTAGATAGCTTCGCTGAAGTACTCGCTGCAAAAGAATCTGTTCCAGGTGGTGGTGGTGCCGCAGCATATGTAGGGGCCTTAGGCGTTGCCCTCGGCTCAATGGTGGCAAACTTCACCGTCGGCAAAAAACGATATGCGGCATATGAACAAGACATATTGCGCCTCATTGATGAAGCAAAAGAGCTGCGCATACGTCTTGTTGAGCTTATAGACGGCGACGCAGAAGCCTTCCAAGGGGTAGGTCAGGCCTATGCCCTAAAACGCGACGACCCTCAGCGTGAATCAGCAATTAGCAATGCATGTCTTGAGGCAGCTCAGGTGCCTCTTCTTATTATGCAGGCATGCGCTGAATCTATTGAGCTTTTAGAAGAGATATACGAAAAGGGCTCGCGCATGCTGCTCTCGGATGTAGGTTGCGGGGCTCTGCTTTGTGGGGCTGCTTTGCGCAGTGCCGCACTTAATGTCTTTGTTAATACCGCGTCGGCTGCATCGAGCAAGCGTGCTGAAGAGCTTGAACAAAGCTGCGACGAATTGCTTTCAGTTTGGGTTGCGCGTGCGGATGACTTGGCTTGTCGCGTGAGCTCTGATATCAGAAACAAGGAGTAGCTATGGCAGTTGAGTTGAAAGGTGCACCCATTGCCACCCAGATTACCAGTGAGCTTGTCGAGCGTATTGAGGTGCTTAAAACAAAAGGAGTTGTTCCCCGCCTTGCTATAGTTCGCGTGGGTGAGCGTGAAGACGATCTTGCTTATGAGCGTGGAGCCTTGAATCGCTGTGCTAAGGCGGGTATCGAGGTGCGCCAGTTTATCTTGCCCGATACCTGCACACAACAAGAGCTGCTTGAGCTTATTCAGCACGTAAATAATGACAGCTCCTTGCATGGATGCTTAATGTTCCGTCCTTTGCCTGCTCATCTCAATGAACGTGAGGTATGCGAGGCACTTTCGCCAAAGAAGGACGTAGATTGCTCTACTCACGAGTCGCTCTATGGCGTATTCGCCGTAGAAGAAACGGGCTTTGCACCTTGCACTGCCGAGGCCTGCATAGAGCTGCTCGAGCGTTCCAACATAGAGCTCGAGGGTGCCCACGTATGCGTCATTGGCCGCTCATTGGTGGTAGGTAAGCCGGTGTCTATCATGCTTCAGGCGCGCAATGCAACCGTTACGATGTGCCATACCCGCACCCGCAACTTAGCTGCAGTATGCCAGAGTGCCGACATATTAGTGGTGGCTGCTGGTCACGCTCGTACTGTAGGTGCAGCACATGTACGTCCTGGGCAAACAGTTATCGATGTTGGTATTAATTGGGATGAAAGTGCAGGCAAGCTGGTAGGTGATGTTGCCTTTGATGAGGTAGCTCCTATAGTGGATGCCATAAGCCCTGTGCCAGGAGGTGTTGG
>CAYWNN010000100.1:0-3423 GCA_964459685.1 uncultured Coriobacteriaceae bacterium | reverse complement strand
GCATTGAAAGGCAGGGGAACATGCAGACTGGCATATACCGGCCATATCCTGCCGGGAACGGCGGGAATATGCAGGAGAACGATTCCCCAGCCATGGAAGGGCAGCCTGCAGAATACCCCGTCACAGACCAGCAGGATACCGGGAAGCCTGCGAAGAAAAAGAAGAAAAAGAAAAACAGCCGGAACAGGAAGCAGGGAACCCGGACTCCCGCCGGATCCCCCGGGCCGGATAAGGCATATGCAAAAGAGGATGCTCTTCCGGGGAAAGCCAGCAGGCCGGATACCGTACTCGGGATCGGCGTCATTGTCGCCGCATTCGCCATTGTGCTTGTGATTGCCCTTTTCGGTTCAAAAGTGCTGTATATCAACAGCCTTGTGGAATCAGCTTCCATGGAACCGACAATTACCTCGGGGAGCAGGATTTTCGGGTCCAGGATTGCTTACAACAATAATGATGTGGAACGGGGCGATGTGATCCTGTTCAACTCGGAAGTTGATTACGGAAACATTTACCTCAAACGGGTCATCGGTCTTCCCGGTGAGACCGTCAAAATAAAGGAAGGCGGGATCTACATTGACGGAAGTTCAACCCCGCTGGAAGAGGATTACCTTGACGGCGTGGAATGGACGGTGAACAATGACGGATATACGTTCACTGTCCCGGAAGGATGTTACCTCGTTCTCGGGGATAACCGGGATGAATCCTTTGACAGCCGGATGTGGGCGGATTATGCTTACAATAACGGCATTGCATCCAGCACAGAGGAAGCAGAAGCCTATGCCTATGTGCCGGAGAGCGACATCATAGCAGAAGCACTGTTTATTTACCTGCCATTCGATGAAATCGGATTCATCGAATGACAACCATCAGTATTCTGCAGTTTTCTCAATTAACATTCAGGAATGGCCGGGTTTCCCGGCCATTTTTCCTTTCTTTCCGCAAAATAAAAACTGGCATACTAACAGTAAGGAAAGAAAGGAGGTTTTATAAAAAAATGCACCGATCATCAAAGAAAAAGATACTGGAAACCCTTTCAGAAGCGGTTTCCAGGGCCTGGAATCCCCGGAACCGCTTTATCATGAAACTACGCAGGCTTGCCGGGAACAGGAACTTCCGGACTGCTGCCATATGCTGTTCCCTGGGTGCGGCAGCAGTCGCCGTGATCCCGTTCGGGAATGAACACGTATCCGGAAGCATTATGGTCGAACAGACCAGTTCCGGGACAGTTGCGCTCCCGGAAGCCGCCATGGAAGCAGAAACACTGGAACTGAAAAAGGCTGAGGAAATCAGCCTGGATGAGAATGAAACGGTATGGTACTCCTACACACCAGGAGTAGATGGTACCTATTCCGTAAGGATTAAGGATGGCCGCAATGTGAACTGCAGCGTTACTGACAGCAGCGGAACCAGGCTGGAAAGCGCCAGCGAGACTGTTACCGAATCGGGGACAAAACTTGTCACTTACCAGCTTACAGCAGGAGAACCGGTCACGGTCGCACTGTCTTCCGGGGATGATTCATCCGTTTCTTTATGCCTGGACAAAACATCAAGGCCGTCCCTGGCAGAGGGTGAATCTGACCTTACTGTTTCCATTAACGGAAATGATACCATTGATTTTGCTGACAGCGCTGATATATCAGACATTACATGGGAAAGTTCCGATACGTCCGTGGCTGTTGTTGATGAGTCCGGGAATGTCACCGGGGTATCCGGAGGGACAGCCACAATCACGGCTACCGGGACAGATTCCGAAGGGTATCCGTTCACTGCCGAGTCAGAAGTGACGGTACAGCCGCCTTCCCTTGACCGTTCCTCCATTTCCCTTAATATCGGGGATGACGCAGACCGGGAAGACGGGTATTACACATGCAGCAATAATACCGTCACCATCAGCAACCTCCCGGCCGGGGCGGAAGTCACCTGTGCCACTTCCAGTGAAGACCTGAAAGTGGAAACATCCTATGACGGGACGCCGGAGACAGCCGTGTACACGCTGCTCCCCGCTGCTGAAGGGGATTACACGGTCACGTTCAGTGCCGGAGGCACGGAGCTTACCCTCTCCGTCAGCGTCATCACAGCGTCCATTTCTGAAAGCGACAGTGAATTAAGGTCCACGCTCACAATCTACAATGGGGAAACTGTCCAGCTGGAGACGGAAGGGTTCCCGGACGGGGCTGAAATCACATGGAGCAGTTCAGATCCGGATGTTGCTTCTGTGGACAGTTCGGGGAACGTGACAGGGAACGGGTACGGGACCTGCACGATCACCGCGGACTGCAACGGGGCAACAGCAAGCTATAATGCAAAGGTGCTTTCCAAAGGAGCCGTGATGGCTGTCCGCTACTGTTATGACCACTACAATTCCACCTATTCCCAGGGCAGGAGGATGTCTTCCGGGTATTATGACTGCAGTTCCTATGTATGGCGCGGTTATGACTACGGGGACAGCGGTTTCGGTGACACAACAGCGCCGACAGCAGCCGCACAGGCAAAGTGGTGTGTGGAAAACGGCTACATGATCTATTACGGGACGGTCAGCACCGATGACCTGCAGCCTGGTGATCTGATCTACTCGTGCGGGGGCAGTAACGGAAGATATAAGGGTATATACCACGTTGACATTTACACCGGAGGACGCCAGTCCCTTACGGTAGCCCGTACAAAGAACCTTTCCGGGACACTGAAAAATGTCATGATCGCAAGGCCTTACGGGACATCCATTACCTATCTGAAAGGTTCCATGCAGGACTACTCATCCCTGTCCCTGAAATGGGACGAACTTTTCGGGGCAGGTACCTATGACCTTTACCGCAGCACCTCGGAAGACGGGGATTATGAAAAGATTGCGTCCGTGGATACGAATTCCTATACAGACACAGATGTGGAATACGGGACGACATATTATTACAAGGTACAGGCCACATGGAACGGGACAACAACCTATTCCGGCAACATGAGCAATGCTTTTTCCGTATCAATGACGTATTCTTCCCCGGAACTGTCAGTATCAGAAGACGGGCAGTCCCTGGCCTGGGAAGCTGCTGATGTCAGCGGATATACCATATACCGCTCAGAATCACAGGATGGGGAATTCACGGAACTTGCCACCATATCAGACCCGGGGGATACATCCTACACTGATACATCGGCAGAGAGCGGGAAGGAATATTTCTACCAGATCCGGTCCTATGTGGAACGGGATGGGAACACATATCAGGGAGCTTCTTCCAATACGGTCTCTGTTACCTGTCCATAATAATCCCTTTGCATGGCTGCATCTTCCGGAAACAGGGAATGCCGCCATACATTGCAATCTCAGAATAACGGGAAAAAAGAAAAGCCAGGGAAAAACCCTGGCTTTTGTCATACCATCCTTAATTTTGGGAAAACATATCCGTTTTCCGCCATAAGATCTTTTAGTTC
>CAYWNN010000099.1:0-3472 GCA_964459685.1 uncultured Coriobacteriaceae bacterium | reverse complement strand
GTAGCACCCACCAGCTAGAAATATTATGTGCTTAGTTTATATAAGCACTTTTTATGGGACTACCAAAATTTACGTGGTCTTTGTGGGGTATTGATATAAAATATCCCTTTTTATTTGGATCAAACACCACGTAAAATTTGGCAAAAATAAAAAATCCTCCATAATAAGGTTGTCACACTTATAGGAGGATTAGTCATGTCTGACATTTTTATTTTATCATCTCTTAATATTAATGGAGCCGAAATTGAAAAATATCTCATTTTGGAGGAAACTGAAAACTTTATTAAAATCGAACTTAAACTCGCTGCAAACAATGAAGATCGATGTCCAAAATGTAAACGCAATGTATCAAGAATTCAAGATTATTCATACAAAACTTATACATATTATGGGCTTGTTACAAAAACAATAATTATTGTGTTTGATCAAAAAAGATTTAGATGTGATTGTGGCAAAACTGTGATGCAACACAATCCATTTATGAAGCGAAGTCCAAAATATAAATTAACTTTAAATGCGAAAAAAGCAATTATTGAGCTACTTAAAGAAAACATACCTTCATCTTTAATTGCTAATATGGTTGGGCTATCAGATCAAACTGTGCTAAATGTCATTAAAGAAATCAATCCTAATCCCAGACCGCTTGGATCTATTCTTTGCATAGATGAATTTTCATACAAGAAAGTTAGAGGTAAAAATAATTATGGTTGTCTTTTAATCAACGGCGACACGAATAGAATTATAGATGTGTTGCCAGATAGAAAAGACGATACAATCGTACGTTTTCTAAATAATGCAACTTCAAAATTAAAAGAAAATCCCATTAAATATGTGTGTATGGATATGTATGAACCATATCGAAATTCACTCAAAAGATACGATCCAAATGTAACAATAATTGTTGATAAATTCCATTTAATAAGAAGGTTTAATAAAGTGATTGATGATACAAGAATTAGAATAATGAAATCTTTTGATAAGGAAAATTATGATTATTGGTTATTAAAGAAGTTCCATAAAAAATTACTAAAAAAAGAATTAGATAAACAATTTTATAAAATACTTATTAAGTTTCAAAAGATTAAAAAGAGGAGATATGAATGTGAGATTGTTGAAGAAATGCTAAATATTGATAACGAATTAAGACTTGTTTATGAAAAGATGCATCATTGGATTGCTAATCATGATAATTGGAACGAAACACAGGCAAGGAGCGAACTAGAAAAATTAATAAGTTTTATTGAGTATCATAGCGAAATTTTAGAGCTTCAGCCTTTAGGAGCAACTCTCAAAACTCGGAAAGAAGAAATAATAAATTCTTTTAGGTTGATTGATGGTAGGAAGCTTACAAACGCCATCTCAGAATCAACTATAAGAAAAATTAAGGATTTAAAAAGAACTCTACATGGTTTTAATTCTTTCCCAGCCTTTAGAGCAAGATGTTTCTTAATTCTTAATAAAAAGTGACCACATAAAATTTGGCAAAAATAAGAAAAAACTACACCACGTAAATTTTGGGAGACCCCTTTTTATTTGGTTTTTATAAGATTTGTTAAAGAAACTAAATCAACTTTTCCTAAGGATGTTTTTAATATTTTATCAAGATAAATTATCCTCTTTGGTTTAGCGATTTCTCCAAAAGAATCGATTAGTTTTTTATTTATCTCTTGATCATAATTCTTAGATTTATAATCTCGGTGGATCACAACGAACAAATATATCTCTTCTTCTTTGTTTTTGTTGTCTTTAGTTGATGTCACTGCGCAATCAAAAATGAACGGCAGTTCTTTAACAGAGTTTTCTAGCTCTTTTGGAAAAAGATTGATTCCTTTAATTTTTATGATATGTTTTATTCTTTGTTTGAAATATAAAAATCTATCTTTATCTAACGATCCATAATCACCAGTTTTGATCCACTTTTTATTATCAAGATTTATAAATGACTCATCATTAATAAATCTATACCCATTCATGATGGTTTCTCCTGTGAGGTAGATCTCTCCATCTTTTTTATATGTCACATCATTTAAATTTTCATCAAGGATCTTACATTCAACATTATCAAGTAATCTACCAACGGTTCCTTCTTTGTTATATTTATCTGTGTTTAATGAGGTCACAGTTACCATTTCGGTTAAACCATATCCTTCATATAACCTTGCTTTAGAATTATTTTTAATCATCAAGTTATCAAATTTTTCTTTTAATGATTTAGGTACAGTATCTCCTCCAACAAAAGTGTATCTTAAAGTAGATAATTTCTTATTATCAAACTTTTTATTATTTATTAAAGCTTGATATAAAAGAGGGATACCAATAATAAAAGTAGCCATTCCTTTTTTAATTAATTTGATCGCTTCTTTAGTAGCAAACTTTGGAATTAAAACATCACATCCTCCATATGAAAGCATGATATGAATCCCCATCGCTAAACCAAACCCATGGAAAGTAGGAAGAGCTGCAAACATGTACATTCCTTTTCCATCTTTTAAATCTAATAACTTTGGAAACTGATTTATTAAAGCATTGATTGAATAATTAGATAAAGCAATTGTTTTGCTATCTCCGCTAGTTCCTCCGCTTTGAAGATAAAACGAATCTTTTAAATATTCCTTATCGTATTCTTCATATATAGATTTAGACTTATTAATTGTTTTACTACAATATCTAGCTTTTTTAACATTCCTTAACTTATCTTTATTTAAATGTTTATATCCAATATTTAAAATAACTGAACATCCATTAAGTGGATTGATAGGTATTACTAATATTCCTTGTTCCTCTAATCCTTTATATTCATCGTATGATGTATCTAAACAAAATAGAATTTTAGATTTAGTTTTAGTTAATACTTTCACTAATTGTTCATATTTAATTAATGGAAAGATGAGGTTATTAATCGCTCCAATTTGATTAATAGCATATAACAAATAAACCGAACTAAAAACATTTGGTAGAGCAATTGATACTACATCATCCTTATCTACACCTAACGCCTTTAGAAAGTAAGCGTATTTATTTATGTTATTTAAAAGTTTTTTATATGAAATAAATTTTCCTTTTAAATAGAGAGCTCTTCGATTTGGATAATCTAAAGCAATCTTTCTAACTGCTTGATATAAAGTTTGTTCATTAATTTGTTTCATACCTTACAATTGTATCGAATAACCTAAAGAATACATAATAATTATGAGCAATAACAACAAGATAAATTGATGCACGAGATAAATTATTAAAGAATATCTTCCACATTTTTTAATAAGATAAACGATCGAATTAAAGACTTGATAGATTGAAAATCCACCAAGAGCTAAACAATATGTGTATACATTTGAGTAATTAGATTGTTTTGGACATTCTGGGATATATTTATATAAAGGAGTAAATATAGATTGTCGAGTTTTATAAAGAAGTGATGAAAGTCCTGCTCCTATAAAGAAGAATCCAAAATAAGGAAGAAGAGGTATGTAAT
>CAYWNN010000098.1:0-3473 GCA_964459685.1 uncultured Coriobacteriaceae bacterium | reverse complement strand
GAGCGTGAATCACTGCCAAGCTGCCTCGTTGAAACGGCTTATACCAAAACAGGTGAGCTCATGGCGGTGCAGCACCTCAGCGAACCAACATACGGTGTGCAGTTTCATCCGGAGTCTATCTTGACCAAGGACGGAGCAAGAATACTGAGCAATTTCGTTGAGATATGCAGAAGCACGCAAGAGAAAACGCGGAGATAAGGGGAGCACCATGATTAAGGACGCTATTGAGAAAATTGTTAACAAGCAAGACTTGAGCTATGACGAAGCCTATACCGTGATGGGTGAAATCATGGGTGGGAAGACTTCTCCAACCCAGAATGCTGCCTTCTTAGCAGCCCTTTCTACTAAGTCGACCAAGGCAGAAACAATAGATGAGATTAGTGGCTGTGCTGCTGCAATGCGCGAACTTGCCCTACCTGTGGATTGTGAGGGTATGGAGGTACTCGAAATTGTTGGCACGGGAGGCGACAAGTCTAATACCTTCAACATATCGAGCACCTCAGCAATTATTGCGGCATCTGCTGGCGCTAAGGTTGCAAAGCATGGCAACCGTGCCGCAAGTTCTCAGTCGGGTGCTGCCGACTGTCTCGAGGCGTTAGGGGTAAACATCGATCAGGACCCAGCCTTGTGCAGATATTTGCTCGAGGAAGTGGGCATGTGCTTTATGTTTGCGCAGAAATATCACCCTGCCATGCGCTATGTAGGATCTATTCGTAGGGAACTGGGATTTCGCACCGTATTTAATATCCTAGGACCCCTCACGAACCCTGCGCGCCCCACACATTTCATGCTTGGCGTATACGACGGATACCTGGTAGAGCCACTTGCAAAGGTGCTTGTAGATCTCGGCGTGAGGCGAGGTCTTGTGGTCTTTGGCGAAGACATAATGGACGAGATAAGCGCCTCGGCGCCAACACTCTGCTGTGAAATTCGTGATGGCTACTACAGAACAACCCGCATTGCTCCTGAAGATTTTGGCTTGGAGCGCTGCAGCAAGGATGAACTCACCGGAGGAGATGCCGCACAAAACGCAGAGATTCTGCGCGCGATTTTGTCTGGTGATGAAAAGGGTCCCCGTCTTAATGCCGTGCTTTTGAACAGTGCAGCCGCGCTTATGTGTGCCGAGGTGGCAGAGAATATGCACGAAGGCATCGATATTGCACGCGAGCAAATTGCGTCGGGCGCAGCTATACGGACGCTTGAGCGTTTCATTGAGCTCTCAAACAAGGGGAGCGTGCAAGGTGACAAGTAAGCAAAACATTTTGAGCACCATTGCTGAGGCTACACGCGCGCGAATTGAAGAACAAAAGCTTACCCGTTCAATCTATGAACTCAAAGCACAGGCAGAGGCGCTTGCTGCAGAAGAGTTGAAAGAGCATGGCTCTTTTAGCTTTCCTTTCGAGCAAGCCTTAGCAGCGCCCGGGATGTCCTTTATATGCGAGGTCAAGCAGGCATCGCCTTCAAAGGGACAGATATGTGAAGACTACGACTATCTGCGTTTTGCCTGCGAGTATGAAGAGGCGGGAGCTGCAGCCATTTCTTGCTTAACGGAGCCGCAGTGGTTTAAAGGCTCTCTCGTCCATCTCAAAGAGATTGCGCACAAGGTATCAATTCCGGTGCTGCGCAAGGATTTTATTGTCGATGAATACATGATTTACGAGGCAAAACTTGCAGGTGCGCAGGCGATACTGCTTATCGTTTCCATATGCGAGGACGACGAACTCGCACGCTTTGTAAGCTTGGCACATGCCTTAGGGATGTCCTGTTTGGTTGAAGCGTACTCAGCTGATGAGTTACCTCGTGCACTGGATGCAGGAGCGCGTGTTGTGGGCGTAAACAACCGAGATCTGCGTGACTTTGGGGTGAACTTTGGACACTCCATAGAGCTGCGAGAGCAGGTTGGCAAAGACCGCATCTTCGTGAGTGAGTCTGGCGTTAAAACTGCAGACGATATTGCCCTGCTTGCTCAAGCACAGATAGATGCCGTGCTGATTGGAGAAACCCTCATGCGTGCGACAGACAAGCGGGCAGCCCTTGCAGCGCTTAAGGAGAAGCTATGACGAGGCATAGTGTGAGTGCGCTTGTGAGCGCAGGGCATAAGGAGCAGCCACCAAAGATTAAGCTCTGTGGGCTTATGCGCGAAGAAGATATAGCCATAGCGAATGAAATTCAGCCAGACTTGGTGGGCTTTATTGTGGACTATCCACCAAGCAGGCGGAGCCTCTCAATAGATGAGCTCAATGAGCTTTCATCCTTGGTGGATTCCTCAATTGCTCGGGTTGGGGTATTTGTAAATGCAGAGCCTGAGCTTATTTGTCAGCTGGTTACGCAAGATGTTATCGACGTGGTTCAGCTGCATGGCGATGAAGATGATGCCTATATTCAGCAGCTGCGTTTGCATATATCTGCGCCTATTATGCAGGCCTTTTGTGTGCGAGATGCACAGAGCTTAGATAAGCTGCGAGAGAGCTCAGCCGATATGGTGCTTCTCGATAGCGGAAAGGGAAGCGGTAAGGCATTCAACTGGGAGCTTATTTCCAATGTATCTCGGCCTTACTTTCTTGCGGGAGGGCTCACGCTTCAAAACATTCACGAGGCATGTGAGCTCCTTCACCCCTTTGGTCTTGATATGAGCTCGGGACTGGAAACGAATGGTGCAAAGGATCCGGATAAGATGCGTGCTGCGGTAGCTGCGGTAAGGAGGCAGGCATAATGGAAGTATCAAAAACATCGAGAGGCCGCTTTGGTATTCATGGAGGACAATACATTCCAGAAACGCTCATGAATGCGGTTATTGAGCTTGAGAAGCACTATATGCAAGCCAAGGCAGATCCTGCGTTTAATGAGGAGCTCACACGGCTTTTTAATGACTACGCAAATCGTCCCAGCCGCCTCTATTTTGCTGAAAACATGACGAAGGATTTGGGCGGTGCCAAGGTATATCTCAAGCGAGAAGATTTAAACCATACCGGCGCCCATAAAATCAATAACGTTTTGGGACAGGCACTGCTTGCTCGTCGCATGGGTAAAACACGCCTCATTGCAGAAACTGGTGCTGGACAACACGGTGTTGCAACTGCGACAGCCGCTGCACTCTTTGGTATGGAGTGCGTGGTGTATATGGGTGTTGAAGATATGGAACGCCAAGCGCTCAACGTGTACCGTATGCGCCTGCTTGGATGCGAGGTACGTGGAGTAGATTCTGGTACCGGGACTCTGAAAGATGCAGTAAGTGAAACCTTTCGCGAGTGGACACGCCGCATAGACGACACCCACTATTGCTTGGGATCTGTTATGGGACCCCATCCATTCCCAACTATGGTGCGCGACTTCCAAGCGGTAATTAGTCAAGAAATCCGCACACAGATGCTTGAGCTCGAAGGTCGTTTGCCCGATGCCGTTTTGGCATGTGTTGGTGGTGGTTCAAATGCTATTGGAAGCTTCTACCATTTCATAGATGACAAAGAGGTTCG
>CAYWNN010000097.1:0-3529 GCA_964459685.1 uncultured Coriobacteriaceae bacterium | reverse complement strand
AGCCCGAAGAAAGCATGGAGGCGAAGCCCGGATTCGAACCGGGGATCAGGGTTTTGCAGACCCATGCCTTACCACTTGGCCACTTCGCCGGTACAAGCCATACAAGAAAGGCCGAATTTCTCGGCCCCGAACACTCATGGAGCGGGCTACGGGGTTCGAACCCGCGACCTCAACCTTGGCAAGGTTGCGCGCTACCAACTGCGCCAAGCCCGCTTGCGGAAACAAACTATACGCGAACTTTGTTTGGAGTGCAAGGAGTTCTTGCAATCTATAGCAGATATATATTTCGCAGTGCTGCTATGCTAGGGGCATCTACCAGCTTATGGGACATGGGAGCTGCTATGGAGTTGATACTGGATACAGCGGATACTCAAGAAATCGAAGCGCTGTCGCGTGTATGCAAAATTGCAGGAGTCACTACCAATCCCACAATAATTATTGCAACAGGTAAAGAAGCTATTGATGCTGCGCGTGATGTCATAGCTTGTTTGCAAGACGACCAAAAGTTCTTTATGCAAGTTATTGCCACCGATTTTGAAGGCATGATGGAAGACGCACGCCTTATTGCAAGCCTCCGTGAAAAGAATGTGTACGTAAAGATTCCCTGCACGCCTGTGGGTCTTGAGGCTATCAAAGCATGTACGCAGGAGGGCATCCCTACGCTTGGAACCGTCGTATTTACGCCAGAACAAGGTCTTCTTGCTGCCATTAATGGGGCAGAGTATATCGCCCCTTATGTAAATCGTATTTCCATGTACGCCGATGGTGTTGCCGTAGCTACTCAGCTTGCTGACATCCTCTATGTTCAAGGGGTGGATGCAAAGGTAATGGGAGCGTCATTTCATAATGCGAGCCAGGTGCGCGATCTTGCCAAGGCAGGTTGCAAGGCGCTTACCCTGCCTCCCAAGCTTTTGCATACCATTATTGAGAACCCTACAACCGCAGCCATAGTGGATGATTTTTCAGCGGCATGGCAAAAGAGCTATGGTCGCAATTCGCTTGCGTAGCAGGTCTTCGTATAGTGGGTCGCTAGTCAGTGCTGTCTTACATCCGGTGATACAGCACACGAAGTGGCAGCTCGCATCAGTCAATCTTAAAGAAATCTGCTGGGTCCATGAGTGGCATCGCGTCTTCTTGATGTGCGTCCATGGTGCTGAGCTTTTGCAAAATATGAGCAAATGATTCGAGTTCCTCGGGCGTAAGTTGTGTAAGGTAGACTCTGGTGAGCTCCCGCATTTCCTTTCGCATCCGCATGCAGACCTCACGACCTGCTTGTGTGATGTATACACTAATGCGCCGTTTGTCTTGGTCGACATTTTGCCTTTCGACGTAACCACGCTCCTCGAGCGAGTTGAGAATCTGGGTAATCCGTGGGCGTGTGAGCACGGTGGTCTCGACTATAGTGTCGATGCTTGTCCCGCTTGGATTCCTCATAAGCACGGACAAAACTATGACGTCTCCCTGTAGCACTCTACGGATATATGCAACGGTTCTCGATATGATTCTGCTGCCAGCGTTAATCGCTATTTCGATGTTATCTTCGAAGGCTGCGTCTGTGTCATTCTCCCGAGCTACCGGCATCTTCTGAGCTGCTGTGTGCTTTTGGGCGGTAGGGGGCTCCTGAGCTGCAGCATCATGTTGAGTCGGAGCGCTCTCTTGAGCCGTGGCTCTCTCTACCTCTTGTTGAGCGCTATGTTGTTCAGGTAGCTGCTGCTTACAAATCCAATCGATAGCTTTGCCCTCAAGAACCGAGCGCTCAAGTCCTGCAAAGTCATCGCCGAAGAATCTCTTGACCATATCTATAGAGCTGTTTTGCTCACGAGCAATTCTTTCTGCCTCACCTATGAGCTCTTGAGAGCTTGCGGTGAAACCTTGAGTGGAGATAAGTTCCTTGATGACGAGGGAGGACTTAACTTCGTATAAGGCGAGCTCACGCAACTCATCTTCTTGAGCAGGGGAGAAGCTTTGAGGTAAAGAAGATATCAGCCCTTTAGAGAGGGCGTCGTAGCGCATCCTATGCTGCATATCGAGCTTCATAAACTCGAGCTCCTGCTCTACCGTCTCGTCGGGAACCTCAATATCGTAAGACTCAACAAAACGCCTGAGCACTTCGTCTCGCCTCAAAGCTTCATCTTTTGTGGGTGCTTCGTCATGCTTGAGAGTCTCACTTTGCTCAAACGCTTCGCCTCGTTCGCTCATGCGCGGTCCTCTCGTTTCTCTTCAGCATGCTTGCCAGCAACAGCACCGCCAACACCTAAGAAGGTTGTTGCAACGGAGCAGGCGCTGGTGAGTGCATATCTTGTAACGCGTACTGGGTCAACAATGCCTGCTTCAAGCATGTTGGTAAAGCAGTTGTGCGCAGCATCGTAGCCCGTGCCTGCTTCCATCTCAAGCAGGCGTGCAACAACCCAAGACGCAGAGACTCCCGCATTTTCTGCAATCTGTTTGGCGGGAGCATGCAGTGCTTGTGCAAGCAGATGTGCGCCTACACGCTCATCTGCTTCAAGCGTGTTTGCATAGTCAATAACGCTCGGTACCAGCGATATGAGTGCCGCGCCACCTCCGGCAACGATGCCTTCTGTAAGGGCTGCTCGCGCAGCGCATGCCGCATCCTCAACACGACGCTTGCGCTCCCACATCTCGGGCTCGGTGTGTCCTCCCACCTGAATGCGCGCCACTCCCGACACAAACGCAGCTAGGCGCTCGCGGTGTCGTTGACGGTTGAACTCGTAGTCGGTGTTCTCAACAAGCTGTCGAAGTTCGTTTTCACGCATCTTAACCAGCTGGGGGTCTCCACACGGACCAGTGATAGTGGTTCTATTTCGGCTTATGTGTGCCTGTTGCGCCCGCCCAATCATCTCTCGCGTTACATCGCGAACCTTTGTGCCGAGCTCTTCTGTTACAAATACGCCGCCTGTTTGCAGCGCCATATCTTCAAGGCGCCAGCGCCTTCCTTCGCCATAGAGCGGAGCTTGAACACACACGATGTCCAGGTCGCCTTCAACCTTATTACGAAGAACGGTGCCAAGCGCCTCTCCTTCGATGTTGTCGCAAATAACAAGCGCGGGGTGTTCATCTTCAGCAGCAATGATGAGGAAGGGCAGCAAATCTTGGGGATTCGAAAACGAGGCATCTGTAAGAAGGATATAGGGGTCATAGAGCTTGGCAGAGCAAGAGAGCTCATCAAGCGCCATATTGGGGTCGACAAATCCACGATCAAATGTGATGCCTTCTAAATAGTCAACAGAAGTGTCAATGCGCTGAGACTCTTCTACGGAAACCACGCCTTCAACTCCAACGCGTTGTGTTGCCTCGGCAACGAAGCGGGCTAAATCGACATCCTTGCAAGAAATAGTTGCAACCTGTGTGAGCGTGTCGATATCGGAGGCGTCTTGTGCAAGTTCCTGCAGCTTTTCGAGGGCGACATCAAGGGCGGCTTGGATGCCGCGGCGCAGCTCAATCGGGTCTGCACCTGCCTCGATGTTACGCATGCTGTTCACAAGCAAGCTTTGTGCGAGCACCACTGCAG
>CAYWNN010000096.1:0-3553 GCA_964459685.1 uncultured Coriobacteriaceae bacterium | reverse complement strand
CCAAATCCGTTGTGAATGCATTGGTTGAGAATGCCACCCAACTCGTGTTCACGCTCTACGATAAGTACCTGCGCACCCGCCTGAGCAGCAGAGATTGCCGCAGACAGTCCTGCAGCACCCCCGCCAATAACTAAGACATCACAGCTAAGATGAGACGCGGTCACGACGCACCTCCCCACGCAAAAATGGTGCCACTTCAGAGCCAGGTCCTTGCAAGAGAACCTCATTAATACCAATGCCAAGCTCTCGACTCATTATTTCGGAGATCACGGGCTCACAAAAGCCACCCTGACACCTACCCGTACCTGCCCGACAGCGCCGTTTAATACCAACAACTGTTGTCGCGGGAATCGGTGCGCGCATTGCCTCCAAAACCTCAGCTTCGCTTACCTGTTCACAACGACACACAATATGAGCAAAGGCAGCGTCTTGCTTAATTGCTGCAATACGTTCTTGTTCGCTCATCTCTATAAAGCGCAAGGGTCGTGCTCGATGCCCTATAAAGGCGGTATTGTGTTCAGCACCGAGATAGCATGCAATCTGTTCTGCAATATGCAGTGCAACAGCAGGAGCGCTGGTAAGTCCCGGTGAATCAAAGGCAGCAATCTCAAAGAAGCCAGGAGCATCTTCTGGCTCACCTATAACAAAATCGTCCACTGAAGCAGTTGGACGCACGCCTGCAAAGTTAACAATAACCTCACGCCCATCATAGGCAGGCCAGGTACGCTTTGCCTGAACAACGAGTTGTGCAAGGCCTTCTGGCCGTGTAGCGGTGTCTTCAGGGTCTTCAACATCGATTGCGTCTGGTCCAACAATAAGGTTGCCCTCAACGGTGGGGCTTACCAAAACACCTTTGCCCAACTCGCTGGGCGTTTGAAACATGGTGTGGCTAAAAGTTTGTCCCATATCGCGCGACATGAGAAGGTACTCGCCCAAACGCGGCCTCGATATAAGTTTGTTCTCTGAAACGAGATTATGTATATCGACAGCATGAACACCAGCGGCGTTCACGACAGAGCGCGCAAGAAGTGTTGAGCCATCGCTGAGTGAGATACGCCAATTTCGCCCGTCTCGAACAATATCTACAACTCGTGTGTTAAAGGTGAACTTCACCCCGTTGCATGCAGCGTTTTCTGCATAGGCAACCGTCATGCCAAAGGGATCAACAATCCCAGAAGAACTGCACAGGAGTGCCGCTTTGGCTTGAGGGTTGAGATTCGGCTCCATGGCTAAAAGCTCATCATGCTCAACAAAGCGTACGCCTTGAGCGCCATTGGTATGACCTCGCTCGATGAGCTGTTGTACGTGAGCAACTTCACCGTCAGAGAAGGCTACCACCATCGAGCCATTGTTGATGTAACGAAAGCCAAGCTCTTCTGCGAGCTGTGGAATGAGCCTCGCTCCTTCAACATTAAAGCGTGCTTTATGTGTGGCAGGACTTGGGTCGTAGCCTCCGTGCACAATACCTGAATTTGTGCGACTTGCTCCACAAGCAAGATCGTAGTTCGCCTCTATCACAGCAATATCGAGCTTATAGCGCGCCAGCTCGCGCGCACAAGCACTGCCTGCTATGCCTGCTCCTACAACACAGACATCTACGCTGCGTTCATTGCTCACCTTGTGTCCTCTCCTTAGGAAGCTGCAACACTAAGCAATGCTTAGGTATGGCACATGTTCTGTATATAACATTTACATACATAGAACACAGGACAACATAATACGCTTTGTATTGATAAGCAGACACCAAAGCATACAAAGAAATACATTCAGGTAAAATGAAGGGCGGTGCTACCGCGCAACTGAGCATTGGTACCACGGTAATGCTCGCACGGGTACTGAGGTAGACGCAGGTAGTAAGGGGGTGGGCACCAGTACATGAATATGATGGTAATTCCTTTCGCCGTATTGTATGCCCTCGCCTTGCTTATAACGTTTCTCACGACACCGCTTGCGCGTCGCATCGCTATTTTTTTTGATGCGGTCGATTATCCCAATGCACGTCGTATCAATACACAGCCAATACCGCGCATGGGTGGCATTGCCATATTGCTTGGGCTTATAGGAGCCACGGCTGTTTTGCGCTATATAGGGCCCACACTTGGCTGGCCGGTGATTTTAGTTCGACAGCTCTCGACAAAGCTCGATTATCGCATTATTGCCGTAGGCTTCTTTGTTATGTTTTCAGTGGGCGCTATAGACGACGTCGTTGATTTGAAGCCTATACCCAAGCTCGTAGGACAAATTTTTGCAGCCACTATTGCTGCATCTGGTGGGCTTGTCATTGGTCACATCGTTAATCCCTTTGGTCCAGGCGAGATAGATTTAGGTTGGCTCACCTACCCAGTTACCGTCTTATATCTTGTGTCGTATGCCAACATCATCAACCTTATAGATGGGCTCGATGGGCTTGCAACAGGTATTAGCGGTATTGCAAGTGCAACGATGGCGGTACTTGCTCTTTTAGCAGGCAACTTCGATGCTGCCGCACTTGCTATTATCATCGCTGGAGCAACCCTTGGCTTCTTACCATATAACTTCAACCCAGCATCCATTTTTCTTGGAGACTGCGGTTCGTTGTTGCTCGGCTTTTCGCTGGGCACCATATCCTTGCTCAACGTTACGCGCTTAGCAGGCCTTACTACGATTATTGTGCCGTTGGTAGTTGCAGGCATTCCTATTATCGATACCTTGAGCTCTATCGTGCGTCGTCTGCGAGCACATGTAAGCATAGGACAGGCAGATAGAGGTCATATACATCATCGTCTGATTGCAGAGGGCTTCAACCAGCGCCAAGCAGTACTTCTGATATATGCGTGGACGCTCATGCTGTGCACAGGCTCACTTATCATGGTGCAAATTTCATTGTGGCCGCGCGTAGTCCTTTTTATATGCTTGCTTGTTATGTCCTTCTTCTTTGCGCAGCGCTTACATCTATTTGAGCCTGTTCTTCGCCACCGTCGCGGCACGCCTGACAGCTCACCAAGCTCCTCTGGTGAGCTACACGATAGTGAGTCGCGTGAAGGCGATACATAAAGATTAGTCACATTGCTATTAATGCGAGGTACCCGCGCAGACTGCAGTGCTACGCACTGAAAGATCTGCGCTGGGTACCTAAGAGTATAGCGAAGGAGTACAGGGCTTCAGCGCAGTTCCGCGTGAGCCGGAGGTGCCAGTGGCACCTCCGTGCGAGCTAGGACTGTTCGAGCATGAAGCTCTGTACTCCTTCTTGGTATTACTTAGCCTTCAAGTGCCTTCTTGGCAACATCAGCAAGCTGGGCAAAAGCAGCTTCGTCTTCGTAGGCAATTTGTGCAAGTACCTTACGGTCGAGTTCCACTCCTGCCACCTTGAGGCCGTGGATAAAGTTTGAATAGCTCATGCCATTCAGGCGTGCCGCGGCATTAATGCGCTGAATCCAAAGACGACGAATGTCGCGCTTCTTATTGCGACGATCGCGATATGCATACTGCATTGAATGGCGGGATTGTTCCTTCATACCGCGCAGGGTACGTGAACTTGTTCCGTAGTAGCCCTTTGTGCGCTCTTGAAGGGTAT
>CAYWNN010000095.1:0-3567 GCA_964459685.1 uncultured Coriobacteriaceae bacterium | reverse complement strand
CTACTTGGAGCCATGCGCGCGGACGACATCGGAACGCTTTTTCCCGACAGCGACCCTCTTTACAAAGACGCCAACTCCATTGAGCTATTGCGCCGTGTGGCAGAACTTGCACGCGACAAAGGCTTCGTTCTTGTCGATTGCGATTGCGTAGTAGAGGCACAAATACCACGGCTGACTCCCACACGGGATGCTATGCGTGCAAAGCTAGCTGATGCCTTAGGAGTGCCTGTTGAGTGCGTTGGTGTTAAGGCCACCACAACTGAACATCTCGGTTTTGTGGGGCGTGAAGAGGGAATACGAGCGACCGCAGTGGTACTTATGGAAAGCCTAGAGGCAGAGTCGGGCACAGAGGAGAAGTAAGCATGCTTATCTACAACTCCCAAACGCATAAGAAAGAGGAATTTGTTCCTCTGGTTGAGGGCGAAGTGCGTATGTATGTATGTGGCCCTACGGTATACGACCAAATCCATATTGGGAATGCCCGTACCTTTTTGTGTTTCGACGTTATTCGGCGCTATCTCATGCATAAGGGCTACAAGGTAACTTTTGCGCAGAACCTTACCGACGTAGACGACAAGATAATTAACCGAGCTAACGAGCAGAGCCGTGCAAGCGAAGAGGTGGCCGAGCACTATACCACAGCCTTTATCGAGCAAATGGAGCGCTTTGGTGTGCTTGAGCCCGATATTCGCCCAAAGGCTACCCATGAAATTGAGGCAATGCAGGACATGATTGCCTTGCTTATTGAAAAGGGTAATGCCTATGTGGCTGATAACGGCGATGTGTACTTTTCGGTGCGTGATTGCAACGACTACGGGGTCGTGTCGGGGCGCAAGGTAGACGATTTGCTTGTGGGTGCGCGTATTGAAGAGAATGAAGACAAGCGCGACCCTCTCGACTTTGTTTTGTGGAAGGCTGCGAAACCAGGTGAGCCCAACTGGGAAAGTCCCTGGGGAGCTGGTCGTCCTGGCTGGCACACCGAATGCTGCGCCATGATTCACCACTATTTGGGTACGCCCATCGACATTCATGGCGGTGGCTCTGATTTAGCATTCCCCCATCACGAAAACGAAAATGCGCAGGCGTCCTGTGCGTGGCATGCTCCACTCGCACGCGTTTGGATGCATAGCGGCATGCTCATGGTTGATGGTGAGAAGATGTCGAAGAGCCTAGGCAACTTCCATACGCTCAAAGAAATTCTTGACGTCTATCCGGCAAACGCTGTGCGCCTACTTATGCTTCAAACCCACTATCGCTCGCCACTCGACTTTTCTTTTGAGCGTTTAGATGGAGTATTGGGGAGTGTCGAGCGCCTGCGTACCTGTGTGCGCAACCTCCGCTGGGCAGCACAACACGCTACCCAGCAAGCAGCGGAGTCGGGTGCTGCGCAGGTTGGCGCTGTGCAAGTGGATGCTGCAGAGTTGGGCTCTGGGCAAGCAGGTTCTGAGCAGGCAGACGCTTGTCAGCCAAGCGCTATAACGCAGAACGCGCGCGATGAGTTCTTTGCTCACATGGATGATGACTTCAATACTGCAGGGGCGCTTGCCTCAGTTTTCGACCTCGTTACTCAGGCGAACACCTATCTCAATGAAGATAGGCAAGGCGAAGAGCACGGGCTAGACGCTACCGCTTGTGAAGAGATGGCCAACACCATAGAGGAGCTCCTGGCCATCTTAGGCATTGTGCTTGATACTGCCGACGAAGAGCTTCCACACGAGCTGGTGCGCGTAGCTCGTGAGCTCGTAGGATACGAGGGCGTTGAGCCAAGCGGAGCGGCAGAGGCATTACTTGAGGCTCGCGCACAGGCACGCGCAGAGCGCAACTGGGATACAGCAGATGCTATTCGTGACGGCATTTCCCAACTCGGCCTCGTGATAGAGGATGCCGCAGCAGGGTCCAGAATTCGGATGGGTACATAGTGGCACGCAGCAAGCACAACAGCAACGCAGCACAGCGCAATAAAGACCAACATGCAACAAGGCGCGACCAGCGTGCTGGCAAACAGGTCGGTAAGCAAGCAGGTCATCGTTCCCAAAAGCAGGCACGTGCACATCGGTCGCGCCAGCACACAACGGAGCGCCAGTACATACAGGGTCGACGAGCGGTTGCAGAAGCCATAGCTGCCGGCGTGCCCTTGAAGCGCGCTTTGGTGCAAGCGGGAGATATGAGTGCTACGCTCACCCAGCTGGTAGTAGAGCTTGAAGCACAGGGTGTACCTATAGAGCTAGTTTCGCAAGAACGTCTTAATAAGATAGCCGGCCATATTGCGCATCAAGGCATTGCCGTTGAGCCATCTCCGTACGACTATGCCTCTATTAACGACATCATCCTCGCAGCGGGCACATCTCATGCCCTCGTTGTGGTGCTCGACCACGTAACCGACGAAGGCAACCTTGGTGCCATTGTGCGCAGCTGTGAAGTATTAGGTGCAGCAGGGCTGGTGATTGCAAAAACACGCGCAGCAAAAGTTGGACTTGGTGCATATAAAACTTCTGCAGGTGCGGTGTTTCGCATACCCATAGCGCAGGTAGCCAATATTTCTGCTGCTCTTGACAAGTTAAAAGATGCGGGCTTTTGGGCAGTAGGGGCAAGCGAGCATGCAGATGCCGTAGCCTGGCATGCTCATCTTGAAGGGCGCGTTGCCCTTGTTATGGGCTCAGAATATACCGGCATTAGCCGCCTGGTTCTTGAGCACTGCGATGAAACCTGCTCCATTCCGCAAAGAGGCCGTATCGAATCGCTCAATGTGGCGCAGGCTACTTCTGTGTTAGCGTACGAGTGGCAGCGGCAAACCTGGGGTAGTGCTCATGGCAGCTAAGCTGAGCCTGCTCGTTGTTGATGGCTACAACATTATTTGGGGTGTTGACCGCTACCGCAGGCTTATCGATGAAGATGTTCGCTCGCATGGCTTGGCAGACACCGTGTCGCTTTCGCGCGATCCTTATGGTCATGATCCCTTTGAGCGCGCCCGCGATGCTCTTGCGACCGATGTGGCAGCCTATGCACAAGATATATACGAGCCAACCATCGTGTACGACGCGGCAGGCAATCTCAATCCCGAGCGCCCTACAAGTTCTGTGGCAGGAGTGCGCATAATTTTTTCAGACATTGGCGAGTCTGCTGATGCGCGTATAGAAAAGATGGTGACCAAGGCGCGCAGGGCTGGTCGAGAGGTTGTGCTTGCAACCTCGGACAATACGATACGCACCACAGCAGGAGGCATACCTGTTACCACCATCTCAGCTGCACTTTTTGCTACCAACCTCGATGATCTCGAAAAGGAAGTGCGCGCTGAGAAAGAGGAGAGAACACACAGCCGTCTCACCCTAGCAGATCGTCTCAGTGCTCAAGATCGCAAGAAACTTCAAAAACTCTTAGGAGACTAGCCACTTTTTTAGCGACTTTTCCAAACTTCCTGCTACTATGTCAAACGGGCGAATTAAGCTGTGTAAGAGCGAATGAAGATGCGCGCTGTACACGCCCGAGCGTAGAGCGTATTGCACGCTCCAAGCATATGCCAGCGTAGCTCAATGGCAGAGCACCGGTTTTGTAAACCGACGGTTATGG
>CAYWNN010000094.1:0-3579 GCA_964459685.1 uncultured Coriobacteriaceae bacterium | reverse complement strand
CTCTGGGGTTCGAATCCCCAGCTCTCCGCCATCTTACACACAAGCCCAGCTTCTGCTTGCGGAGCTGGGCTTTCTATATGTGTAATAGGCTGGGATATAACTCCGGTCGTATTTACATGCAGTATCATGAGCGCATGCGCATAAGGTCCAAACATATTCGATTGCTCGTTATTGGCTTGTCGGCTCTTTTGGTGGCTGTCGCTGTTGGAGCAGCTGTTTTCCTTTTTGGCAGGCAAACAAGCTCGGACGATTTGGGTGATGTGGGCTCGAGCAACACGAGCATCACGATTTTAGATACAGAAGCAGTCGACGATAGCTACACCCCAGATTCAAGTGATGCCTTGGATCTGCCCGCCGCAGAAGACGCTGTGGAGACTTTTTCTTTAACTGCAGCTGACAGCCCTAACATAGACAGCTCGCAGCTCGAGCGTATTCAGCAAGCTATCGCACAAATAGAGACAATGGGCGACGTTAGCTTTGTTTTGCTCAGTCTTGATACGGGGCAGGGCATTGCATACCACACCGATACGTCGGTATATGGCGCAAGCTCGTTTAAGGCTATGTATGCCGTCTACCTATGCCAGTACCTCATAGAAGGCGGGGTGCTCTCATTAGACGATTGGTGTTTGGCATCTGGCTCGTACTATTCAGATAGCTCCAATGACAGCGCCGAAGAGTACTATCAGGTGAGCGAGCTTATAGAAGCCGCTATTGTGAACTCCGATAACAACTCGTACATCTACTTGCGCAATGCATACGACGATATGGGGCTTGAGGAGTGGCTCACCAGCATTAGCGCAACAGAGATCGCAGTCTCCACGTGGAATTATCCTACATACTGCGCCCGTACCTCAGTTGCTTTGTGGCTGAATGCCTATAACTACTTTCAAAGCAACACAGAGCTTGCTCAATGGCTGCAGGAACTCTGTGGCTCAACGGTGACTTCATTTCTGCGCAGCGGTATAAACGATGAGACGGCAACTGTTTATAACAAAGCAGGTTGGTACCCAAGCGACGATTCTTCGAACAGCGCTACGGTAGATGCCGGCATCGTAGTAGATGCAGAGGGTAATACCTACCTTATATCCATCATGACTGGCATGTCTTATAGCGACTCAAGTGTTGCCGCTTATCAAGAGCTCGCCTCTGCACTCTATGAAATTCGAAGCTTGTTCAACGACTAGGTCTTGACATTCGTGTATTCTGGTGCCATATTCATTGAGCACGCGCCGTTACCTCAGCTGGATAGAGGGCCTGACTACGAATCAGGACGCCGGGGGTTCGAATCCCTCACGGCGCACCACGAAACTACGGAGCTCACAGGCCTATGTCTGTGAGCTCCTATTTTCTTGCATGGGTTCATAGGTATATACCGTCTGCGCCCTATCTAATACATCCATGACATCAGACAGCATATTGCCCTTGCCCGTAAAGAAGGCATCCAGTGCTTTAGATAGCTCGGCACCTTGTGAGCCCAAGGCTTCTGCGGCGTGCTGAGCATCCTCGGGTGCGATGATGACGCTGTGTATACCGCATTCAAAGCCAAATACATCGAGCAGAGAGGCACCTTGAGCTTCTTCTATAATGCGCAAAGCTCCGTTAAGAGGCTGTACCCAATGAACGACATAGTCGGGCTGTACCTTGTTCATAACTCCTCCTGACCTGCATGCACGAATAGTTCTTCTCTCTAATTAGAACATATGTTCGTACTTATGTGACCGTCACTACAAAAATATCCCTGACAGATACGTGTCAGATTGCTGTTGTATCTATCAGGGATTGTTTTACAGGTATTCTATGAGCAACGGTGAAATAGATGGGCGCCGTTATGCCTGTGGCTCAATGCGCTCTATACCTCCCATGTAAGGCACCAATGCTTTTGGAATGCTTACGCTGCCGTCGGCATTCTGATAGTTTTCCAGTATCGCTGCCATGGTGCGCCCCACTGCAAGACCACTGCCATTGAGCGTATGAACATAACGCGTGCCTTTGAAGGAAGCTGGGTCGCGGTATCGGATATTGGCACGGCGAGCCTGAAAGTCTCCGCAGTTCGAGCATGACGATATTTCCTTATATGCCTGATAGCTGGGAAGCCACACCTCGATGTCGTAGGTCTTAAGAGCGCTAAACCCAATATCGCCGGTGCACAAGCTAATCACCCGGTATGGCAGCTCAAGCGCCTTGAGTACACACTCAGCCTCTTCTGTCATGCTTTCGAGCTCTGCCATCGAATCCTCGGGCTTAGTGTGCTTGACCATCTCTACCTTGTTGAATTGGTGCACGCGAATAATGCCTCGGGTATCGCGACCGGCACTTCCCGCTTCCTCACGGAAACATGGGGTAAATGCCGTATACCAGCGCGGAAGCGAATCTGCATCGAGAATCTCGTCGCGATGTATGTTGGTGAGCATCACCTCTGCGGTAGGAATGAGGTACATATCCTCCCCTACATGGAACAGGTCTTCTTCGAATTTCGGCAGCTGACCCGTGCCAAACAGTGAGGCATAGTTGGTAATAACAGGGGGCCACCACTCCTTAAAGCCCGCCGCAACGTGCATGTCAACCATGAAGTTGATGAGCGCGCGCTCAAGACGTGCGCCAAGACCACCCAAGAGATAGAAGCGTGATTCTGCGAGCTTAACGCCGCGCTCGAAGTCGATAACGTCGAGATCAACTCCTAAATCCCAGTGACTTTTGTATTCGAAGTCGAAGCTTCGCGGTGTCCCCCATCGGCGCAGTTCAGGGTTGTCGTTTTCGTCTTCGCCGTAGGGCACCGATTCATCAACGATGTTGGGAATGGAAGCAATAAGATCGTGCAGCTCGTTGTCAGTTCGTGTGCGCTCGTGCTCGAGCTCAGTAATGCGGTCTTTATTGGCAGCAACCTCTTCCTTGAGCTTTTCTGCTTGGTCGCGCTCGCCCTGACGCATGAGTTCACCAATTTGCTTAGAGGCTGCGTTTCGTTTGGCTTGCAGCTCTTCTACCTGCACAATGAGATTACGACGCAACTCTTCAAGCGCAAAGAAGCGCTCTTTGTCCCACGAGGTATGACGCTCGGAACAAGATTTATCCACAAGGTCTGGATTTTCGCGGATGAATTTTATATCGAGCATAGAAACCCCTCTCAGAAGGACAATCGTGGATATGGCAAGTATATACTGAGCGTAGTCGAGGATACACAATCCACTTCGCATGCAAACGAGGGAATGTTATATGGACCAAATTCTTTCAGTGATCTCTTGGCTCTTTTACACGCGCGAAGGCGTGTTAAGGCTGGTGCTTGGAGCAGTTGTTGTGTTTTTGATTGTAGCTATCGTGCTCGAACGCCGCACGCGCATGATGTATCACAACCACGAAAAATCGGAGAATGACTGGAGCTTGTTCGAAGACGATGACGAATAACGGGGCGCTGGAAATAGGTCCTCGCCCCTTTTGTCCTGTAGCTCCCCTTTTGTCCTTTGGGTCTCTTTTAAGCCAAAAAACAAAGAGTCGTATTGAGCATACGCTCAATACGACTCTGGTAAAGCTCTGGTGCGGGCGAAAGGACTTGAACCTTCATGGGGTTGCCCCCATACGGACCTG
>CAYWNN010000093.1:0-3620 GCA_964459685.1 uncultured Coriobacteriaceae bacterium | reverse complement strand
TGCCGCTCACGCTCGCCCGCGCGACATAGGGGTTCGACGATGCGACCGACACCGTCGTGTAGGCCGTGTAGTAGGTAGTTCCCCCGCAGGTGCACCAGCCCGCGTCGTTGAGGCAGCCGCCCACCACGCCGGTCGAGGGGTTCGCAAGCCCGTTGCACATCTCGGGGCAGATGCTCATGCCGCAGCCGGGAAGCTGCTGCTCGCTCGCAGGATCCACGGTCAGGGCGATCGAGGTCGTCGAGTTCGTCTCCATGCTCACCGAGGTGCTGCCGAGCACTATGCTGACCGGATCAAGGCTGAAGTACGCCAGGGCGGCAGTCGGCAGGCAAAGCGTTGCCGCAAGCGCAAGCGACAGCGCAAGCAGGGCGGCGCGCGATGCCGTACGCGCAGCCGCCCGGATGCCGCTTCTGTTCTTTTCCATCGAAACCTCCTTCTGCCAAGAAAACGTTCCAAGAAAACGCCGAGAGAAACGCTGATCGATCGGTTGCGTGCTTTTATCGGAGGGCGCACGGAACAAATCGATCAACGCTTCCCTGCACGCAGACGCCCCGCCCGCGCTGGCTCGCCTGCCCGCCTGCGCCAGCTCGCCCGCCCGCCTGCGCGTCCGCTTGTCGCGAACGCCGTACCGACGGGCGGCAAAGGCGGATCCCGGAGCGCGCGACGCGCCCCGGGATCCCCCTGTCCTGCCGGGAGGCTGCGATACCGCCCGGCAGTTCGGTGTGGGTTTGTTGTGAGCGCCGACTATCCGCCGAGCACGTCGCGTACCAGCACGGTGATCATCTTGGCGGCCTGGGCGCGCGTAGCGCTGTCGGTCGGCATCAGCTCGCCAGTACCGTCGTCACCGGTGAGAATCCCTCTCTCGTAGCACCACGCCATGTGGGATACGGCGAACTCGGAAATCTCGGCGCGATCAGGAGCCGCCTCAAAGCCGGACACATCGGTGACGGTCATATCGGCTCCGCTCCATGAGGCGAACCTGCTTATGATCGTAGCGAACTGCTCGCGCGTGATCGGGTCCTCCGCCCCGAAGATCCCGGTGAACTCCCCGTCCTCCGTCTCGTAACCGGTGATGATGCCGGCGTAGTAGCACCACTCGACAGCGGCGTTGTAGTAGCTCACGTCGGGCAGATCGGAGAACAGACCCGATGACTGCATGTACTGCTCAGGATCGGTCGTGGCCGCAGAGTCGGAATTGACCCAGCGGTAGATGATCGTCGCCACCTGACCGCGTGTGATGCTATTCTCCGGCCCGAACTCGCCGGTGAGGTTGCCGTCATCGTCGGTGTAGCCGCTCATGAGCCCGTTTTCCACCACGTAGTCGATCCAGCCGTCAACCACGTACCAAGCATCCTCGACAAGGTCGCTAAACTCGATGGCAACGTCAACACCGGGATCGTCGGACTCTCCGGAGTCGCCGCCCTCGTCAGGCACGTCTGCAGCGACGATCTCAAAGGTGACCGTCACCGTGCCCCCGTAGTCCCCGATGCCCGTAATGGTTATGGTCGCCGTTCCGACTTCGATGTTGTCGGCATAGGAGAGCTCATAGTCAACACCTTCGACAAGCGTCGTGTCGCCGTAGCTCACCGTGACGGCAGGCTCGATGGCCTCGCCCGTGTACTCGACGGACTCGGCATCAAGGGCAACCTCGCACTCTTCAAGGGAAACAGCCTCAACCGAGGGCTCCTCGGCAGGAGGCACCACAACGGAGGTCGAGGGGGTTCCAACCGTAAACTGAACCGTAATCGTACCCCAGACGGATTTCTCGTCGCCCTCGATGGTGGCGTAGTAATAGCCGTCCTCATCGAAGGTGTTGACCACAGCCCCGCTCGCGTTCGTGTACGTGATGCTCACGCCCTCGCCGTCAACGAGCTCGCGCGTCATGTCGTCATCGAGCGCAAAGCCGGATGCCATGACGACCGGTGTCCCGCCGACTTCGATGTTGTCGATCGTCACCGTGTTGTTAGGCTGCGCATCCCCGAACTTGCTCAGAGCGTCATCGGATGAGCCGCCCCCGTTGATGAACACGAAGGGCACGAATTCGTAGTTCTTATGGTTCGCGAGGTAGGTGTACAGCGAGCTATCCTCGTTCGCAACACCATAGAACGTGAGGTGGCCATAGTCGACGTAATCGGTAAGATCTTCGCTGGTTACGCCGCTACTTGTCTCGTAATAGGTTCTATGCTTTGAAAAGGCTCCTGGATACGTCATCGACATACCGCCCGCAGCGTCGGTATTCTCTGTGGTCTCGGTCTCTGCGACCATAATGCCGCTCATGTTGTAAACGTACACTTCTTCAAGGCCGGTGTCGGCAAAAGCGCCGTACCCAAGCTGGTAAACCGTCGAAGGAAGCTCGATGGACGTCAGCGCCATGAGCCCGCTGAACATGTAGTGAGGAATGTAGGTTGCTGAGTATTCCGACATATCGACGGAAACGAGGGTCGTGTTGTGGGACGAATTAATCACCTGATAATACGAAGAACCTTCGGCGTAAGAAGAATTAACTGTTGTTGGCGCACCAACAAACGGCGACGTTCCTACATCACTCGAGATATTCTGGTTATCGGGCGTCGTGTTGAAGCTTTGCGTAACCCCGTATGCCATTTGGAAGGTGCTGTCGAGCCACAGGCTCATCGGCATCTTGATGGACGTGATGCCCGTGTTCGAGAAGGCACCATACTGAATCACCTTCACCGTCGAAGGCAGGTCGATGCTCGTGAGCGAGGTACAGCCATAAAAAGCGTAGGCACCGATTGATTCCAGCTGACAATCTTCAGGGAACTCTATCGACGTAAGCGAGGTACAGCCGTAGAATGCCTGGGATTCGATCCTCTCTATCTGGCTTCCTTCGGCAAAGGTCACCGTTTCAAGCGAAGTGCATCCACTAAACACGGAACTGCCGATAGCCGTGACAGCCACTGGAACTTCAAAGGAAGCGAGCTTGGTCAGGCCCTCAAACAAGGAGGCAGATAGCGTTGTCGCGTTGTCTATCTTAAAGATTTCGATGTTCGGGCAACCGAGGAAAGCTAGTGGCGTTTCGAGCTCCTGGACGACCTTCACAAGGTTCTCGTTACTGCCAAAGCCCCTCTTATTTGTCCCTAAAAGGGAGACGCCCGTTGCTTCTGTAACTCCTTCGGAGATATAAACGCTTGACATCGAGCAACCCTGGAAAACACCGCTACCGAGTATAACGCCTTCAGGAATCACAAAATCGAACTCATCGTTTGCGTTGAATTTAGTCAGCGTCGACATGAACGAGTAAATAGTATACGAGTTCGAGGCGCTAGCGCGCCCGAGCACGGTGCCGCTAAGGTCGAGTTCGGAATCCCCCTCAAAAGCAATCTCTTCAAGATTCGTGAACAAGCAAAACCCGGTGCCTTCAAAAGTTGCTGCCTCCGACGGGGCCGCGGAATTGGTTACCTGAAATTCCAAAGACACGATCGTAGTCGGTAGAACAATCTTGGTAATACAGCTTATTTCGTTCCAGTATTCCTCGCCATAACCTTGGCCAGCTAAAGCAGGAAACAGCGTTGCTATATAGGAGTTAGGATAAGCATTCATTGGACTTAAGAATCGCTTAACGGTCACTCCGTCAAGTTCCTCAGGGATAACGAGCTCGGTGT
>CAYWNN010000092.1:0-3705 GCA_964459685.1 uncultured Coriobacteriaceae bacterium | reverse complement strand
TAAAATTGCAGACGCTGGGACTTACGGAAGAAGAGGCTGAGGAAAAGATAATTTCGGGATTTTTGAAGTAAGAGTTATGTACATCAGTTCTGTGTAAGCTGATCAAAATTGCTTTTTACTGAAAAAATGTTTTATAATTTAGGGAGTCGGTTTTTTATTGCCGGCTCTTTTTATATGGACAGTTGGTAACACAAAGTAACAGGGGGCTGTGGGTATTATATATCTGTAGATTTATTTTGAGAGGTAATGCCTCTCTTTTTTTATAGGAGGGTAGATATTGATTTAGGGATATGTAAGGGTTTTCGCAAGGGAGCAAGGGAAACTACATATTACAGAATTATGAGGTAAGTAAAAAAGATATACAATGTGAACAAAAAACATTAAAAAGGTATACCTTTTTAATGTTGGTAAAATAATACAAGTATATGAATATAGTTTAATGCTTTTTTGTGCAATTGTCAATATAAAATTGGCAATTTTTTTAATGGAAATCATACTGTCAAAAGGTATACCTTTTTAATGTTATTTGTGACTTGGAGGGAGGAAAAATTAAATTTATATTAGTATTGTTCTAATGGTAAGGTAATACAAGGGGTAAAAATGACTGAATTATAAATGCAATTACAACTATATTATAATTTAGTTCAGATAAAGGTGAGGTGATATTTTGACAGCAGACAGCAGAAAAATATATAATAAGCTGTTTGAAAATGAAAAGGACAAGGCAGAAGCTTTTGATATGATTGCAGAAAACTTTTATTTTGGCAACTTTGGTTCTATGTCAAAATCTGATCTGGAAACATTGATGTTTTCTATCTACATTGAAAGAATACTGGCTATTTCAGAAGAAGATGAGAGTACATACAGTGATTATACATTGTCAAAAAGTCTGGGAATAATGCAGAACAGAGTAAATACACTCAAGGTTAAAAAAGAGCTTAAATATCCCCATGAAAATTTTGACTGGCGAAAAGCTTTTGCAAGAGCGTATGAAAACGCAAAATATGAAAACGGCAAAATATGTATAAACATTTCAGACAGAAATGTATATCTGGAAATTAAAAATCAAATTGAAACAATGGGCGGATATGTTGACGTTACGCTGAATTCAAAGCTTTTGAAGGTATCTCCGGCATATTTTCTGGATCTGATTTTAAGTATTTCAGATGAAGATGAAAGATGCCGGCTGAAAAAAATAATTGAAGAAAAGGCAAGAGAGGAAAAGATAATAATTAATGATGAGGAACCTGATACATGGGGCAGTATTTTTTATGACATGGGGACAGATACTCTTTGTAATATAGTTGAAGATATTTTGCCTGTATCGGGGGATATATTAAAAAGAATTTTAAATAAAACATGTGAATTGATTAAGAAAAGGATGTGATTATGTGAAGAAGTTTTTGAGCCTTAGTATGGCAGTGATAATGGCCATGAGCAGTTTAAGTCTTGTTTATGGTGAAAGTGATGAGGAATATGCTTCTGTAAGTAAAGCTGCGGAAGATGTGGTTGAATTAGGCAGTGCTGTGGAAAATTCAGATATAAGTTTGTATGCTTCTTCAACTGATATTAAATATGAAGTTGAAGGTGGGTATATATACTTTGATGAGAGTACGGGGACTATTACTGATTGTGGTACAAGTGTTACATCAGCTGTGATTCCAAGTGAGATAAATGGAGTTAGTGTGACAAGTATAGGGAGTTCTGCATTTTACAGATGCAGCAGTTTAACAAGCATAACAATACCAGAAGGAGTAACAAGTATAGGGGATTATGCATTTAGGGGTTGCAGCAGTTTAGAAAGCATAGAAATACCAGAAGGAGTAACAAGTATAGGGAGTTATGCATTTTATGGTTGCAGCAGTTTAACAAGCATAACAATACCAGAAGGAGTAACAAGTATAGGAAATCGTGCATTTTACGAATGCAGCAGTTTAGCAAGCATAACAATACCAGAAGGTGTGACAAGTATAGGGAATTATGTATTTGCCTACTGCAGCAGTTTAGCAAGCATAACAATACCAGACAGTGTGACAAGTATAGGGAATTATGCATTTTACTATTGCAGGAGATTAGAAAGCATAGAAATCCCAGAAGGAGTAACAAGTATAGGAGAGGGTGCATTTGCCGTTTGCAGCAGCTTAACAAGTATAACAATACCGGGAAGTGTGACAAGTATAGGAGATTCTGCATTTTACAACTGCAGCAGTTTAGAAAGCATAATAATACCGGACAGTGTGACAAGTATAGGGAGTTCTGTATTTTCCAGCTGCAGCAGTTTAACAAGCATAACAATACCGGACAGTGTGACAAGTATAGGGAGTTCTGCATTTTACTATTGCAGCAGTTTAGAAAGCATAATAATACCGGACAGTGTGACAAGTATAGGGAGTTCTGCATTTAATGGCTGCAGCAACTTAGAAAGCATAACAATACCGAACAGTGTAACAAGTATAGGGAGTTCTGCATTTTCCAGTTGCAGTAGTTTAGAAAGCATAACAATACCGGAAGGTGTGACAAGTATAGGGCGTTCTACATTTTACGGATGCAGCAGCTTAACAAGTATAACAATCCCAGAAGGAGTAACAAGTATAGGAATGTCTGCATTTGAGGGCTGTAGCAGTTTAGAAAGCATAACAATACCGGACAGTGTAACAAGTATAGGAAGTTATACATTTTCCGGTTGCAGTAGCTTAGAAAGCATAGAAATCCCAGAAGGAGTAACAAGTATAGGAGAGGGTGCATTTATCAGTTGCAGCAGCTTAACAAGTATAACAATCCCAGAAGGTGTGACAAGTATAGGGAGTTATGTATTTAATGGCTGCAGCAACTTAGAAAGCATAACATTACCGGAAAGTTTGACAAGTATAGGAGATTATGCATTTTACTATTGCAGCAGCTTAGAAAGCATAACAATACCAGAAGGTGTGACAAGTATAGGGAATTATGCATTTTGCTATTGCAGCAGCTTAGAAAGCATAACAATACCAGAAGGTGTGACAAGTATAGGGAATTATGTATTTGAAAGATGCAGCAGCTTAAAAAGTATAACAATACCGGACAGTGTGACAAGTATAGGAAATCGTGCATTTTTCTATTGCAGCAGTTTAGAAAGCATAACAATACCGGACAGTGTGACAAGTATAGGGTATTCTGCATTTGGTTACTGTAGCAGCTTGGAAAGCATAACAATACCGGAAGGAGTAACAAGTATAGGGGATTATGCATTTAACAACTGCAGGAGTTTAACAAGTATAACAATACCAGACAGTGTAACAAATATAGGAAGTAATGCTTTTAATGGTATATCCAGTAATGCAACAATACACTGCTATAGAGATAGTACAGCTGATGACGCAAGTCTTTATCCTGATGGTGTGACAATTGTATATATCGGTGAAGAAGATACAGAATCAACAACAGAAGATGATACATCAGATGAACCGACAACAGAAAGCTCAACGGAGGCAACAACAGAGAGTACAACAGAAGAAACAACAGAAGCTGATACATCAGATGAGCCAACAACAGAGGGTTCAACAGAAACAACAACAGAAGCTGATACATCAGATGAACCAACAACAGAGGGGTCAACGGAATCAACAACAGAAGCTGATACATCAGATGAGCCAACAACAGAAGGTTCAACAGAAACAACAACAGAAGCTGATACATCAGATGAACCAACAACAGAAGGTTCAACGG
>CAYWNN010000091.1:0-3720 GCA_964459685.1 uncultured Coriobacteriaceae bacterium | reverse complement strand
AAAGTCTTGAAGATGGCACTGAAAATAAAGCCGCAATATGTTTAATGACCTTAAATATCTGTTTCATTATCATGAACGTCTATAGTTTTGTACTTTGGATAATCGATTTCAAAAAACAAAAAGACGCTGAAAAATTAGCAACAAGAGATACTGAAGTAGCAGCTTAATAATCAATTATTCTAATTAGCCTAGTAATGCTAGGCTAATTCAAACCTATAGCCGAATATAAATTAGATGTTGCCCAAAAACAAACTAAGGTAGAGGTTATAAAAAAATTTAAATTTTGTTATTCAAACTCTATGGTCTCTTCTGCAATATTATAAACTTCTAGTCTGTTCTCAACATTAATTCTATTAACTATCCAACCTCTCATCATACATGAATCAATAAATTTTCTAATTCTGTTTTCGCCAAACATCTCTTTTAATGTTATAAGAACACCGAATTTAAGACCATAAAGTTTATCAATTCTTTGTTTATTCGTAATTTTTAATCCCCAATACTTGCCATAACTCTTTCTAGGTATTGGTTGTCTACCTTCTTTAATTTCATCGATAATAACTTTAACATTATCCCGTTTTCTATACATTTCTCTAGCTGTTTTTTCGTATGTTGGTTCACTATTTTGAGTATTTTTATTAATAGATTCAATGTGGTCTTCATTTACTCTACCAAATTGTATGTCCAATTCAGTATTAGTATAATCTACTCCTTGACTTCTTGTGCATTTTGGAAAATAACATAACACAGCTTTTGCATAAAACGGGAATTTATCATTAACTAATGGAATCGGCAAATTATAAGTGTATGTGATGTATGATTCAGCAATTCCTTCGATATAGAATTTTATTTCATCATTTTGTGATTGAATAATTTTTGAAATTTCGGTTGGTACGACACCATATCCAAGGTATTCTAAATCTTGGTATTTTTTTTCCCGACCAACGGCAGAATCTATAATTAGAGCTTTTGCAATCTCTCTTGATAAACCAATTTTATCAATTAAATAAGATAATTTTCTAGCAATCCAAGGAGCTGCAAAAGAAGTACCAGACTTATAATAATGACCAGTATGAGTACAAACATTAATATATCCGTTTTTGTCTCCACCAAACGCACAAACATCTGGCTTAAGAAAGAAAGATAAAACTTTTCCCTTTCTAGCATAAGATGCTTTATTTTTGTCTTTATCAACAGCGTTTACAACAATGGAATTTATTGAATCCGCTGGTGCTCCAATTCGAACAACTGAATCATTGTTTTTATTTGTTCCAGCGACAACAAATATAACATTGTTTTCATACTGTATTTTGTCAAGTGCTGCAGCTTCAGGTGAAATGAAATTCTGATTAATTTCATGAATTGATCCTAAAGATATATTCCGAACATGAATATCTCTGTTTTCTTTTACTATTTGTTCGATTTTTCTAATAATATCAAAAGAGCTATTTACACCAATTTTAGCTACACCAAAATGTCTTACTTTGAAATTTCCACATCCATCATCCCGTTTTGGATTTAGATTAGAACCATCAACAATTATTGAAGTAACAGCCGTTCCGTGTTCATAATCCTCTGAATTTCTATCAATATTTTCATCTAATTCATCTCTATAATCTACCCATTTTTTAAAGTAAACATGTTCATTAAATAAAGTATCAATTACACCAATGGTAGGTTCGTTTTTAGGATCAGGTATATTAATTATATTATCATCTTCGTTTGCACTGTTTTCTGTTGTTGGATAATATGTTGCTAAATCAGTGGTTGCCATTGAAATTAAATATGATGCTTCTTGTTTAATTTTTTCAAGAATCGCACTATCATTGACATATATAGTGTCAGTTGAAAATAAATTATATTCAGTGTTTCCAATACCTAATTTATTCATAATTTCTGATATTTTTGTGCCTGTATTAAAAAAAGTGATAAATAAATTATTGTTAGAAATAGGATCATCATTTTGATATAAATCAAATTTCTCAATATCTAAAAGCTCTTTTATATAATAGCGAAAAAGTGTTTTGCTCATATTATATTCTTCGCGTAAGGTATTTAATTTATTTGCAATTTCAAATTTAACATTATCCATAAATCCATTAAATTTATCAGATAAAATTGACCTAACTGTTCGAAGAATTTTTACCGATTTAGATAAAGTTTCTTTAGAAATATGATAAGTTATGATGTGTTTTTTATTTTCTGAATTACTAAATCTAACTCCTCTTATATTATCATTTGAGGAAGCATTATTTTCAGAAAATAATTTTTCTAATCTTGATGATTTTGGTATTACGCGATTGTAATAAACACTTATAAGAGATCCAGATATAATATTATTGTTTTGCCAAAAAGTTTTTAAACGTTCTAAATTAGTTATGTAATAATCTATTTCATTACATGTAATTTGTTTGTTTTTTGGCCAGGATAAACCAAAACTATTTCGATTTTTATCATGCTCTAATTCGCCTTTTAATTCTAGTAAATCATTCATTATTTAAACCTCTCGAAACACTACTTTTTGAAACACCCGTTAATTTCTCGATTTCTCTTACGGTAAAACCTTGTTCTTGTAAATTATTTAAGTTATCAACAGGAACATGACCAATTAATGACTCGTAAATTTTTGCTAAATAACCATAATCACTGGTTGTATCGCTAAATGCTATAGCACTTTTTATAATGTTTTTTAAATCACCAGGAAGTGGCATTGTTTTTACATTGTTATAAATTTTTTCTAGTGTTTTAAAATCACGCTTTAAATTTGGATATTTCTTTAATTCATTTTCAACAAAACTATTGGATATCTCAATCAAATCTTTCTTTGTGTATTTATCAAAGTGAACAACAAAATCAAATCTTCTTAACAATGCTTTATCAAATTGTTTATATAAATTTGTTGTAGCAATTAATAAAACTTTGTCATTCATCTTATCAAACTCTTTAAGAAATGTAGATGTTACTCTGCCCATTTCTCTTAAATCATTTGAGTTAATTCTATCAAGAGCCAATGCATCAATTTCATCAAAAAGAATAATAACTTTTTCAGGTTGTTTTAAGTCATTAATATCTTCAAAAACATGTACTAAATTTTTTGAAGTTTCGCCTAATTTATAATCAATAATACAATCATATTGAACAGAATATAAATCTCTCTCAAGAATTCTAGCTATTTGTTTTGCTGCTTCTGTTTTTCCCGTTCCTGACTCTCCAACAAATAAAAATTTATTAACACCTGCTTTTTTGTTTACGGCATTTATAATTCCCATTATGTCATGTTCGATTGTTTCAGGTATTTTGAAACAACTTGAAGGATCTTCGACTTTTGTGAAAAATTCAGAACTTTCTTCAACACTTTGTGGACTAAAAGTATTTGCATTAGATAATATGGCCATTATATATCTAGCTAATTCACCATCGCCATTTTTTGAAAAAGAAGATGCAATTTGATATGCTTCATTTCTAAAGTCATTATCATTTCCATCTACGTGATATTTGATTAAATTGATAACATTTTTCTTCTTCATAATGATTTTCTCCCTCGTAAATATTACTTTATCATGATGGGACAAAATTATCAATATTGGGACAAAATAATCGAATAATTTTTTTGATAATGTATAATTTCATGTTTATTAATACAATTATTTAAGATAGAATTTATCTTGTGCACCAATAGTTCAGTGGTAGAACACTAGCTTCCCAAGCTAGTTATGCGGG
>CAYWNN010000090.1:1187-3744 GCA_964459685.1 uncultured Coriobacteriaceae bacterium | reverse complement strand
GTCTCTGCCTTACCAAAAGGAGCACTTGTCGAGCTGGAATGTATTGCATGCAGATGAGTAGCCAATAAGGCTACAATACTGGTGAAGTAACCATGCAAGGAGGCAAGATGGCTCAGCCGACTAAATTCAACCCAGACAATGATTCCACGAGGATTTTTAGGATGCCTGTGGCTGATCCTACATCTCCTGACCTTATGCAAACAAAGCGACAAAGTCACCCTACAATTGCCATTGTGAAAGGTCCGCAAACTGGAGTCGTCTTTGAATTGAGCGAAGCCACCGTTACGCTTGGTCGCGATCCTCGCAACACAATATTTCTCAACGATATGACCGTCTCGCGCAATCACGCCCGCATTGATCTATCCAAACTTGAGCAAGGCATTATCACCATTGAAGATTTGGGTTCACTCAACGGCACCTGGGTTGACGGCGCAATTGTTAACAATGCGCAGCTTGTTGACGGCTCTACCATTCAGATTGGTACATTTAGAATGATTTTCCATACCAACACTATCTGAGGTTAGGCTATGTTATGGGCGAGGAAGCTTATCTCACTATTGGAAAAGTTGTAGCAAAACTTCAGGGACAATACCCCGATCTTTCAGTGTCAAAGCTACGCTATCTTGAAGATGAAGGTTTGCTCACGCCTCGCCGCACCTCAGGTGGCTACCGCATGTATTCCATGCGAGATCTTAAGCGCCTCGAGCGTATTTTGTACCTCCAGAAAACACGATTTTTGCCGCTTGCTGTCATTCGTAATGTACTCGACCAAGAGGAAGCCACTGCTCGTTCAAACACCTCTTCTGCTCAAAACGTCCAAACTGATACAAGAGATGAGCTACATCCCGAAGATGAAATAGAGCCTGCTTTTGTTGATGAAGACCTTCTTAACAAGCTGCATCCGATCGATCGCATCCCCGATTTGCTTGGTGTATCGATTAGTTTTGTACGCCAGCTTTCAGACGCAGGGATAATCACGCTCACACGTTCGCCTCATGGGCGTGATTTGGTAGACGGGAAAGATTTAAAGATTATTAGAACCTGTGATGAGCTTCAGCACATAGGCATAGCTCCTAAGAACCTACGACAGTACGTTAATGCTGCAAATAGGGAGTCGGGCCTGTTCGAGCAGGCACTTGTTGCATACGCAGGGCATGGCATCACAGACGATGAACACCGCAGGCAAGTAAAAGATGCCTTTACGAATATGTTGAAGCTCACGAATAATCTGCGAAGCCAGCTTATACAACGAGCAGTAGGAAAGCGCTTCAAGGACATATTCTAGCCAAGCACATAATTCCTATGATTGCGAGTTACGAGCACCATTCGGAAGGGGAGTGTTATGTCTGAATTTGAATACGAGAAATTGGTGATCGACATCCCAGACTATCCAGAGCCGGGAGTCGTCTTCAAGGACATAACACCTATTCTTGCAGACCCTGATGGCTTGAAAGCAGTAGTTGAACAGCTCGCGCATCACTTTAAGGAATCTGGTGCCACCAAGGTAATGGGAGCCGAGGCTCGAGGCTTCATTGTAGGGGTGCCTGTTGCCTATTGCTTAGGTATTGGCTTTGTTCCCGCACGCAAACCAGGAAAGCTCCCTCGAGAGGTATACGCACAAGAATACGAACTTGAGTACGGTACCGACACCGTCGAAATTCATAAGGATGCACTCAGCATTAACGATAAGGTCCTTATCATCGACGACCTTATTGCAACAGGAGGCACGGCACTCGCAAATGCCCAACTCGTTGAGAAGGCAGGAGCTGAGCTAGTAGGATTCGGCTTCTTAATGGAGCTTGAGTTTTTGAAGGGTCGAGAATTTCTCAAGCAGCACTACGACCAGGAGCTCTTCAGCCTCATTAAGGTGGGGTAGCCACACAACCTGCAATTATAGATACAAGCTAGATACAAGCTAAGCCCCATGCCAATCTTAAGACATGGGGCTCTTTTTTAATCTTATCTCTACTTTACATAAGATATATTATCACGGTTTTGTAGAGAGGACTTTGTAAGCCAATGACAGTCAGCCTTGATAACGGCTAAGGCTCTGAGAGCCCTTGTAAGAAGCCTTCTCCTCTCATAACAAAGCCTAGGAAAGCTCCTTTAGGTAGTTCACCACAGATGTTGCGGCAATTGCTCCGTCTGCCACAGCCGTTACAATTTGACGCAATACGGTATCTCTCACGTCTCCTGCGCAGTACAAACCCGGTGTTTTTGTAGCCATGTACTCGTCGGTTATGACTGCATCGCTTTCAGATAAATCAACAAGCTCACGTACGAGGTCTACCGAAGGCTTATGCCCTACGCATACAAAGACCCCAAAGGAGCCTGGCTCATATACCTCATGGCTTATCTCATCGGTTTCAGTGTTTCTAAATATGATGCCTTCAGGCTGCTCAGCTCCTGTGAGTTCATCAATTTTGCTGTGATATCGAATTTCAAGCTTTTCGTTGCGCTCGGCTTCCTGAGCAAGCGCAGCTTGCGCCCTCAAGAAGTTTTTGCGCACAATCATCGTTACTTTGCTCGCAAATCGTGTGAGGAATAAGGCTTCTTC
>CAYWNN010000090.1:0-1087 GCA_964459685.1 uncultured Coriobacteriaceae bacterium | reverse complement strand
GACTGTATCGTTGCGCCAAGCTCGCATGCCTGCTTGTGCATCGCGTCCATAAGTTCCCAGCCGCTTATTGTGCCGGTGCCGGGGTAGTTCTCAACCTCGTTGGTTTGAAGTACCTGTCCCCCGGCTGAAGTCTGCTCCAAGGTAATGGCATTCAAAAGTGCTCTGCTTGCATATATTGAGGCAGAAAGCCCCGCGGGACCCGCACCTATTATGACTAAGTCGCGTATATCAGAGCTGTTCATGCGAGCTGCTACCTGCCTCTCCTTTTGTGCCAAAGCCCCAACAGGATTACTCCTACGCCACACACCATCAAAGCGAGCAGCACGCTCATGGGGATACTGCTGTCGCCTGTGCTCGGCACGTCAGATTGCGTGTCGTCGGAGTCAAGTTTATCAATAGTTACATCCTCGTTTTCATCCTCGCCCTCTTCATCTTCCTCTTCTTTATAGAATTCGATAGTCTCTAGTGAGTTAGTGAAGCTTTGCTGTCCACCGGATGCAACAACAGTGTTAGAGCTTCCCTCAACCAGCACGAGGTAGCTTCCGTCATACTCCCCAATAATTGTCGCGTCGTTTACGGTGTAGTAAGACGGAACCAGCTCAACCACGCGATACTCGTAGGCTGCACCGGTCTCGTCGGTTCTGGGCAAACCATAGAAGGTAGCGGTGGCAGAGTTGCCCGTTCCGGTAAACGTGGTCCTCACGATGTTGGCGTCGTCCGTACTTTCTGCCTCCGCAGAACCATAGGTTACAACCCAGTTCCAAGCCGAATCGTCCTCGCTCACAAGCTTGCGCTGCAACCAGAACTCAACAACCCAGGTATCCTCTTCAGAACCCTCGGGTCTGGTGCTCCAGTAGTTGGATTCGTCGTCCCAAGATTTGGTCACAACGAGTTGAGTGGAATCGAGCGTGTTGGTGATGTAACTGGTGTATGCGAATGCGCCAATCTCGTCCGAGCGCTCGATAAGCTGCCAGGTCTGCTCAATCGAGTATGGGGAGCTCTCCGCGTAATATACGTTCGCACCGTCCTGGCTTGTCCAGCTAACCTCGGTGCTGCCACTCTTGGTCTCCACGACCAGGTACTCGAA
>CAYWNN010000089.1:0-3751 GCA_964459685.1 uncultured Coriobacteriaceae bacterium | reverse complement strand
TGCGAATAGCAGCTTCGATCCAATCCATGTCTTTTTCTGCATCGGTAGAAACAATTGCTAAGGGAAGTGAGGTGTCGTGAGCGTAGTGTTCACGAAACTCGTTCAAAATCGCACGCAAAGCCTTCCTGCGACCGCGGCACATCCCTTTAAGGGTAAGTGCGCCATTCAAATCGTAGGAAAGCTCAGGCTTTACATCGAGCTTGCCACCCACTTGAGCTGCCACCGGCGGAATACGACCACCCGCTGCAAGGGCATCGAAGTTATCCAAGGTAAAGTAGCCTTGAACAAAGTAGCGAGCGTCTTCTGCCCAGTGGTATAACTCTTTAGCACTAAATCCATTATTGGCGAGGCGCACGGTCTCAATAATTAAGAGCTCTGCTGCAGCAGATGGGCACAGGGTATCCAAAACATACAGCTCGAAGTTGGGATGTCTCTCCTTCACCATATCGACAGCTTGCTGTGCTGCGTAAATGCTCGAAGAAAGTCCTCCCGGAAAGCCCAGATACAGTGTTGGTGTTCCTTGTTGCGCCGCACGCTCAAAAACCTCTTCGTAGTGTCCAAGAGGCACCGCACTGGTTTGAACACGCATGCCTTGGCGCATACGGTCGTAAAACTCATGAGGTGTCATTGTTTGCCATAGATCGTCGAAGTACGCTTCGCCGTCAATGTAATACGGGAAGCATATAACTTCGACGTCTAAAGCTTTATAAACATCGGGATGAAAATCCGCACACGAGTCAACGATGATATGAACTTTTCTCGGAACCTGGAATGTCTTAGAACGCTCCGGATGATTGATCGTGCTACTCATTCATCTCCTCGGTTTTTGGCTTGATAATGCCATAGCCCCCGTTATCTCGACGATATATGACGTTAACGCAGCCCGTTGTTGCATTTTCAAACACGTAAAAATCGTGTCCGAGCAAATCGGTTTGAATGAGGGCTTCCTGCTCGGTCATGGGGGTAAGCTCAATTACTTTTTCGCGCACGAGTTCGTCGCCATCGTCTTCGGCGTCTTCTATAAGATCTGCGAGATCTGCCTGGTGTGTTATGGCAGAATCTTTGTCGTGCTTACGCGCAATTTTGCCTGCACGATGACGCCTGTCAATGACTTTTGTTTTGTACTTGCGCAGCTGGCGACTTACCTTATCGGCAGCTTCGTCAATTGCAGCGTGGATGTTAATGTCTGAGGTAACAACTCGAACAACGCTATCTCGTACAAACACGGTAACTTCTACGTATTTTCGATTGGGATTCGAGGGATTTTTGTCAACCCGCAATACCACATCGCATTCCATGGGTTGAATATCGAACACATTAAGCGCGTTACCAATCTTTTCTTCGACGTAGTCCCTCAAAGAATCGTTAATAGTAACTTTGCGTCCAGAAACCCTCATATCCATAGTGCCTCCCGTTAACATTACCAACACCTCAGATGCGTGTATGCATCCTTGGTATGTGTGTACCCGATTGTCGGCAGTATCTACTCGGTGTCAGTCGTTTCTTCATCATCATCGACAATCGTGTCAGCAAGACTTAGCTCTTCAGCCTCGCCAACGTCGGCAAGCAAGTCGTCGCTGGTTATTGGCTCCATATCGCCCACCCAGCACGAACGTGTGAGGTCGAGCAAACCATTTGAGGTAAGCGTATCGAGAACTCTTTGTATGGCAGATTGCAGCTCAGTTGCATCGCCGCTCACGCCAACACCTACTGAAGCGAGGTTGCCCAAGCAGGACGCCATAGTAATGTTGGAATACTGCGTAGCCAAGTATCCGCCTGCGTAAGCCTCGCAGAGCACGTAATCTACAGAGCCTGAGTTCAAGGCATCAAAGGCATCATTCAGATTGGAGTATTGACGCTGCGTGACAACAATATCTGTTTCATTGAGCGCCTGCTCGGATGCAGAGCCCGACTGCAAACCTACGGTAAGCCCAGTAAGCTCTGTCGCAGACACAAGGGAGTCATCCCCTTTTTGGAAAAAGACCACACCACGCTCGGCATAGCTTCCCACAACCGTAAGGTCTCCCGATGTGTCGGTGGTAACTCCCATGACGATGTCGCAATTTTCAGCCTCTTCATCCTCTGGGCTATCGAGTACTACGAAGCGAAGCTCTAAGCCAAGCTCGTTAGCAATGATGGCTGCCATATCAACATCTAAACCTGACACCGAGCCATCGGAATTCTCAATATAGAAAGGCGCTGTTTGCGAGGAATTAAGCCCAACGGTGAGGTAACCATCTTCTTGGATGACAGGAGTGCTAATTTGAGCACTACGACTGCTTGCGCGTGCGGCGAGGGCTTCTTCTACGCTTGGTGTCCCCGAAACAATGCCTTCAAGAAAACTACAACCAGTAAGGCCGGCAACAATGCACAGAGCAAACACTCCGGCCATCATACGCAGCGTAGCGCGGGCAAATCTCTTCATTGTTTCTCCCTGTTGTATCTTGTAACCAACCCCGCCAGCTGACCTGGTTTTTGACCCCACACTCGCGTACTGGAGCCTTTGCTCGAGATGCCGCAGCACCACTCACTACTAACCCTCTCGCCTGCAGAAACTCCTTGTTTCTTAGGTAAACAGGCGGTACGACTTACCTCTAGGACGAGCCATGATCGCTCAGACGCGCACGCCTGAGCTTACGTGGATCCCTTTGTCCTCGTCTAACATGGACTTGGGCAGATAGCTGCCCGCAACCACAGACCTGGCGGGACGCTTCATTATACCAAGAGAAATAAGGTGCTACGAACAGCTCGTATAGCATGCGCGAGCTCACCATAGATGCTGGATGCAGCTACCACACGCGCGACAAGGCTAAGCCTTTTACGCTCTGTGCGCCTGCCTCATACAGGGCATGAGCACAGGCGCGCATAGAGGCTCCTGTTGTTACCACGTCATCTATGAGAAGCAGTGTGGCATCAAACACGTCCGCCAATACTTGAACGCTGCCTAAAAGATTGCTTTGGCGCTCTTCTCTCGTTAATACTCTTTGATCCTGAGCAGACACTCTCAGCAAAACATCTGCCACGGGAAGCGACAACTCGCTACCTAGAGCCTCTGCTACCAGCTGCATGTGGTCGAAACCTCTGCGACGATACGCGGTCTCTGTTGCAGGCACAAAACAAATTGCGTCAGCAGGATAGCTTTTGAGTTGTGTCGTGTTGAAGGTATGGGCCATAAGCTCAGCTATAAGAGAAGCAAGGCGGAGCTCGTGAGCGTCTTTAAGAAGTGTAGGGATGCGCGAACCAAGTCCTTCATACGACAAGGCACATAACACCGATAAGTTCCAGTCGCACTTACAGGCAGTGCAGGTAAGGTATCCAAAAGGAGCCCCACACATAGGACATGCCCACGCCTGTTCAATACAGGGAAGTTGAGCTTTGCACGCGTCACACAAAAGATTTCCGGGAAGCTCGCAGCCCACACAGCGCGTTGGCCAGGCAAGCTCGCTCAATGCCTCCCATACCGGACGTAATGCTGACAGATTGAACATAGCTTCTCCTGCCCCAAGACAGAAGAAGCCTACCCAGCAAGAAACACGAACACACCGCTATTTCAACGTTGGATGTATGCGTTTGTAAGATCGAGAAACACAGCTGCAACACGAGCGATGCGCTATCCAAGCTGAAAGAGCTTGCAGGCGTTGTTGTATAGGGCTTTATAGGTTTGCTCGTGTGACTCGCCCAGAGCCTCATGGCGTACCTCTGCTATACAGGCTGCGTTCCACGACACCATGGCACATTCACAAGGCATGCC
>CAYWNN010000088.1:0-3766 GCA_964459685.1 uncultured Coriobacteriaceae bacterium | reverse complement strand
GTTTACCTTGATTGTCAACAGGCACATATTCGTTGATGGCTCTGCGCAACAGCACATCTTCGGGATTTTTTCCATCCGGATATACGTAGTGAATACGCTTACCTACCTTAATGCCAAAAATTGGAGGCACTGCTGAGTACACATAGCCTGCGTCAATCAAAGGACGCATGTACTTGTAGAAGAAGGTAAGCAAAAGAATGCGGATGTGAGCGCCGTCGACATCTGCATCGGTCATGATAATAATCTTGTGATAGCGGGCCTTTTCGATGTCGAAATCTCCACCATCACCAGAGCCTGTGGTAACCCCGCAACCAATGGCAGTAATAAGCGACTGAATAGTGTCGGAAGAAAATGCGCGATGATCCCCTACGCGTTCAACGTTAAGAATCTTTCCGCGTAAAGGCAGGATAGCTTGTATATCTCGACGACGGCCATCCTTAGCAGAGCCGCCTGCAGAGTTACCCTCGACAATAAATAGCTCTGCCACCGCAGGATCGCGTACTGAGCAATCCGCAAGCTTACCAGGAAGGGCAGCGCTTTCGAGTATGGTTTTACGGCGTGTAGCATCACGTGCCTTGCGCGCAGCTATACGACCTTTCGATGCAAGCTGTGCCTTACGCACAATTTCACGAGCAGCTTTAGGGTGCTCTTCTAAGTACTCTGCAAGTCGTTGAGAAACTACTTTGCGCACTAAGCTACGCATAAACGAGTTGCCGAGCTTTGTCTTGGTTTGTCCTTCAAATTGAGGGGATGAGAGCTTAACAGAAATAACCGCAGTAAGACCCTCGCGTACATCGTCTCCTGTTAAGTTTGGATCCTTCTCTTTAAGCATGTTTTGACGACGTGCATAATCGTTAATCACACTGGTAAGAGCAGTGCGGAAACCCTCTAAGTGCATACCACCGTCGGAGGTATAAATATCGTTGGCGAAGCTCATAACATTCTCAGAGTAACCAGTGTTCCACTGAAGTGACACTTCTACCTCTCCAGTGTTTTCAGGAGCAGCGTCTTGTTCGCTAGACCCTGTGAGGTAAATGGGGCGCTTCATACCGTCGGCAATTTCTTTACCTTCGTTTAAGAACTTAACGAAGTCCACAATACCGCCGGAGTAACAAAACTCGTCTACCCGAGGGGTAAGCTCGCGCTCATCGGTGAGCACAATCTTTAGATTGCGGTTTAAAAATGCGGTTTCTTGCAGACGTGTGTGTAAGGTGTCGTAGTCGAAAATAGTTGTTTCGAAAATCTCTTCATCTGGCCAAAAAGTAATGGTGGTTCCTGTAGCACGCGATTTAGTTTTTCCAAGCTTTTTGAGCTTTTGGACGGTTTTTCCGCGGCTAAACTCCATCTCGTAAAGCTCGCCGTCGCGTCGTACCTGTGCAATAACCTTGCTAGACAAGGCATTCACCACTGACACACCAACGCCATGCAAACCACCCGATACTTTATAGGCGTTGTTATCGAACTTACCACCTGCATGAAGAATGGTCATGACAACTTCGAGTGTGGGAATTTTTTTAACTGGGTGGCGCTCAACAGGAATACCTCGACCATTATCAACAACAGTAATTGAATTATCAGGATGAATGGTTACTTCGATTTTAGTGCAAAAGCCCGCCATTGCTTCGTCAACCGAGTTATCAACAACTTCCCATACTAGGTGATGAAGACCAGTGACACTGGTGGAACCAATATACATACCAGGACGTTTGCGTACTGCTTCTAAACCTTCGAGTACTTTAATGTCAGAGCCGCCATAGCTACTATTCTTTTTTTGATTTGCCACAGACACACCTTTCAATATATGTATAACTGTTTAATTGTACTTAAATATGGTGTTTTATGTTGGTCTGAGTGAAATATACACCTGTTGCTTGTTTGATATGCGTTATAGAGCATGTGTAAGCGCGTATAAATAGTGTTTAGTTATTGTTAGTATCTTCTTCCCATTGATTACTTTTCATACTTATAAGCGCGTTAGAAACAACTTCTTGAAGGTTTTTAGGTAAAGCTGAACACAACTCAAAGATATGTTGTTTCTCTTCTTCTGAAATCTCTTGCGGTGGGTGTTGTGTTGAGTTCTGAGCTGTGTTGACATTATCGGTTGTACTGACGTCATTAGTTGTATGTGTATATCGAGATAAACGAAATTGAATGTCGTCAATATAAATGTCTGCCATATTAAATCGCCCAAGGTATAAGTGCTTATTCATTGTGAAGTCTTGAACGATGCTTGGAGAGTCTACATACACTAAAAGTGTTTTCAAGCCTTCTTCGAGTAAATGAACTCCTTTAGTGTGGCGGCGTTCAGTATCTCCGTTTATTTCAAGCCAAGTACGCATAATTTCACGATTGGAACTATATGAAGTATCTTCGAGTTTTTGGAAGATGGCAGCCACGATACTAGCAAGATCTTGTCCTGTAGCTCCATCTTGGGTGTTGTGCGGTAATTCTTGGTAGATATCACTCATAAAACTTCACTACCTGAGCAGTACTAATCAACTCATCACTAAAGTAGTTGAGATTGGTTGTTGTCATAATTGTTTGAACCCCGCTTGATGTAAGAGATGAAATGGCTTGTCGGCGCTTCTTGTCGAGCTCACTCATAACATCATCTAGAAGTAAGAGGGGTTGTATGTTTGTTATGTCTTGCGCAACTTCAACTTCTGCCATTTTAAGTGCGAGCACTACCGAGCGTTGCTGTCCTTGAGAGGCAAACAGGCGCGCTGGTTTATGGTTAATTTCAAACAACACGTCGTCGCGATGAGGTCCAACAGAAGTAGTCCCTCGCTGTGTATCTGTCTCGCGATGTTTGTAGAGCGCCTGACGCATCACATCAACAATTTCCTCGCGTGTGGTGTTTGTAGGATCTATATCAATACTGCTTTGGTATGAACAAGAAAGCTCTTCGTTGTGAGTAATAGAGGAATAAATACGTGTTGCAGCTTTCATAAGACGCTTAAGTAGCTGTGTGCGCGCATATATAAGCGCTCCTGCCCCTGTTGCTATTGACTCGTCCCAGGCATCTAATAAAGCTCTATCACACCACTCATCGCGTAAAAGTTTATTGCGTTGTTCAACCCCTCTGGTATATGCAGATAACATTCGTCTATAACCTGTATGAACTTGAGCGGCAAAGGAATCTATCTCTTGACGTCTTCCTGAAGCAGACCCTTTTACTAAAGCTAAATCATCAGGAGTAAATAAAATAGAAGGAAGTGTGTGTATAAGCTGGGATGAGCTTATACGCTTTCCATTGAAGGTATATCGCTTGTGTTCTGGTGTAATCGCACATGCGACATCTAAAACTCGTTGATCCCCTTGTATTTCTGTAGTAATACGTGCTTCATCACAGCCTGTGCGTATAAGGTTTTGAAGAGCTGTATGACGAAAAGAAGTACCTGTTGTAAGTAGTTGAATGGCTTCTATCGTATTCGTTTTGCCTGTTGCATTAGGTCCAACAAGCACATTCATTCCCGCTTGTAACTCTATAGTGCGAGAATGAATGTTACGAAAATCATGGAGATTAACACTGTGAACTATAAGTGCCACAACTCTACATCCGTACTGGCATAAGTAGGTAAAGGTAATTCATTTTGCCACTGCATTTAAAAATTGCTGGTTGCATAGCTGATTGTAATTCAAGGCGCGCAGTCTCTGTGGGACACGAATTTAAACAGTCCAACACAAAGCGGTTATTTAACGCAATGGTGCTTGAATCTCCATCTATTTCAACAGGGAGTGTTTCCGATGCTTCTCCTTGATCGGT
>CAYWNN010000087.1:0-3782 GCA_964459685.1 uncultured Coriobacteriaceae bacterium | reverse complement strand
TGGCTTCTGAGACGAAAAAGATCTTGCTTGTTGAAGATGAAAAACCAATTCGCGACGCGGTTGCCGCGTATCTTGAGCGTGAAGGTTACTGGGTTCGCGGTGTAGGCGATGGTCAATCTGCACTCGAGGAATTTGAGAAGCACTCCTTTGATCTCACCATCTTAGACCTCATGCTGCCGAAGCTGTCTGGCGAGCGCGTGTGTCGAGCCATTCGCGAAACATCCGATATCCCCATTATTATGCTTACGGCAAAAGGTGAGGTAGAAGACCGCATTATTGGTCTTGAACTCGGAGCAGACGACTACCTTATCAAGCCTTTCTCACCGCGTGAGCTCGTGGCTCGTGTACGAGCGCTTTTCCGTCGCACACATACCGACGCCGAGCCCAAGATGGAGCATCTTGACTTTGGCGACCTGGTCATTGATATCTCGGGACATAAGGTAACTATCGAGGGCGTTGAGGTTGATCTTACCGCCTCAGAGTTCAAGCTCTTGGCAACACTTGCGCGCTATCCTGGCCGCGTATACACCCGTATGGAGCTGGTAGAAAAAGTACTTGGTTACGATTTTGAGGGCTACGAGCGCACCATCGACTCTCACGTTAAAAACCTTCGCGCCAAACTGGGCGACGATCCACGTCATCCGCGCTGGCTGTATACCGTACATGGGGTAGGCTATCGCTTTGAAGCTTCCGAGCAGCCAAAAGCTGAGGCACAAGAAGGGTAGTTGCCCGTGTTTTCAACACATGGCAAAACACACCATCAAGAACTTGCCGATGTTGAAGTAGAACATACTGCGTCGTGGCACACTACACGTACGTCTACGAGGTCACGTCTAAGCTATGCAGCGCAAACAACCTTGTCGTTTGCGCTGGTAGCTATTATGACCATTGCGCTTTTGGCTGTTGTGTTAACGCTGGTATGGGAGCGCCAGTTCGCTTCCTACACACGCAATAACATGGAAGTGCTTGCAGAAGGTGCCGCCAGCGATATTGTGCAGGCTTACGCAGAAGAGGGCTTTTGGTCGGACGAGCTTATTGCCAGCCTTGGCTCCATCGTATCGGTTTCTTCCGATGTGGGTGTGCAGATAAGCGATGCGCAGGGCACCATTCTCTATGACGATACCTGGGAAGAAATCATCTACGAAAATATCGCCGAAGATGACCCCGAAGACGCTTCGGATGATGCATCAGAAAATGATTTAGACGAAGACGCCCCCGCAGATGCTTCAGACGATGCTTCCGAGCAGCGCACCTCGCTTGCACCCACCGATCTTGAATCGAGCGTTACAACCGACCTTGTCTTATCCGATGGAACCGTTATAGGCTCGATTCGTCTCTGGGCGCTTGGCTCCAACGCCTTGCTCACCAAGGCAGACGAGGCGTTTCGTTCACAGTCGTACAGCGCCATACTTATAACGAGCATTATCGCGATTGTGCTCGCATGCATTATTGGTGCCATTATGGCGCATTCGCTCTCTCTACCACTCAAACGCATTACGAGCGCCGCCGCATCCTTGCGAGCAGGCAATCTTACCGCGCGTAGCCACGTGCATGGAGCCGATGAAATTGGTCAGCTGGGAGAAACCTTTGACGATATGGCCACCAGCCTCGAGCGCGATCTCAAGCTCGAGCATCAACTCACGAGCGATGTAGCCCACGAGCTCAGAACACCTTTGATGGCGCTACAGGCAACTGTTGAGGCTATGCAGGATGGCGTCATGCCCTGCGACGACGAGCAGCTTGCGGTGGTAGGAAGTGAAGTGCGACGCCTCTCACGTTTGGTGGATGGCATGCTTCAGCTTTCGCGTATGGAGAACAGCACAACACCGTTTAACCCCGAGCGCTGCGATGTGGTGGCACTCGTGCGAAACCTCATTCTTGCACAAGAGCAGCTCTTTTTAGAGAACGGGCTTACCTTGTCGTTTCACAACGACGAGGCAACAGAGCTTGAAGGGGCAGGTGACGACGTACTGGTAGAGGACAAGCCTATATATGCCGAAATTGATTCTGACCTTATAACGCGGGCTGTTACCAACCTCTTAAGCAATGCCATGCGCTATACGCCTGAAGGCGGCTCGGTAGACGTACGTGTGAGCGTGGTAAAAGGTGATGTCCTTATTTCGGTTTCAGATACCGGCATAGGCATAGCGCCAGAAGATCTCTCGCGTGTATTCAGCCGTTTTTGGCGGGCAGAGTCGAGCCGTGAGCGCTCTGCTGGAGGCTTAGGCATTGGCCTTGCGCTTACCAAACACATTATCGACAAGCACAATGGCTTTGTCTCCGTGCAATCGCAGGTGGGCAAAGGCTCAACTTTTATGCTTCACATCCCGCTGGAGCACCACAAGAAGCAATCACGCAAGCGAAGCTCGGCTACAATAAAAAGCGAACAAAAAGACAGCCCCGCATAGGGGCTGTGTGTTGTCTATATCAAAAGGAAGGATGGCATAACTGTGGCAGCGCCAAACATACGCCCCGATAGCAAAGGTAAGGTTCGCGACATTTACGACTGCGGCGACAGCCTGCTGCTGGTTGCATCGGATAGAATCAGTGCGTTCGACTACATATTGCCGGATGAAATTCCCTACAAAGGTGAAATTCTTACGCGCATCTCTGCGTTTTGGTTCGAGCACTTTGCCTCTTTGATGCCGAACCATATGATTTCGTGCGATACGAAAGATTTACCAAGCCAATTTCAGGAATACAGCGATTATTTGTGCGGACGCTCTATGTTGGTGCACAAGGCTGAGCCCTTACCGGTAGAGTGCATTGTGCGAGGCTATCTTACGGGTTCTGGCAAGAAGACCTACGATGCAGATGGCACGGTGTGTGGCATTAAGCTGCCAGATGGTTTAACTGAGGCATCTCAGCTGCCAGAACCAATCTTTACGCCGTCTACCAAAGCCGAGATAGGCGACCACGACGAGAATATCTCCTTCGAGCGCTGTGCGGACATTGTTGGTAAAGACATTGCCGAGGCGCTGCGCGACTTGTCGCTCAAGATGTATAAAGCAGGTGCTGAATACGCAAAAAGCAAGGGCATCATCATTGCCGACACGAAGTTTGAATTCGGCATCTATGAAGGTGAGATTATCCTTATCGATGAGTGCTTAACACCCGACTCCAGTCGCTTCTGGCCAGCCGATAGCTACCAAGAGGGTAGCGTGCAGCCAAGTTATGACAAGCAATACGTGCGCGACTGGCTGAAAGCCAACTGGGATATGCAAGGAGATGCGCCGCATCTACCCCAAGATGTTATTGACGGCACCTCACGGCGCTACCAGGAGGCCTTCGAAATTCTTACTGGCACAACATTCTGTCCTATGAAGGAGCACCATGGCTGATTTGCAAAAAACATCGTCGTCGCATACTAAATCTGCTGCGCGGGCTAAACCTGCGCGCTCCGCTGCTGACTCGGTTTATATCAGCACTGGTCGCCCGAGCAAGAAGAGCGCCACCAAAAAAGAGGCTACTGCAGAAAAGTTGCGCGCCAAAGAAACCCGTCGGCAAAACAGGCAAGATGAGCAGCGCACTATGAGTGCGGCAGATATTCTCCTGAACAAAATGGAGAACTACCGTAAGTTTCGTCGCGCGTGGACGGTTCTTTTAGTGGCTGCCTTTATTTTTATGTTGGGTTCGCTTGGCGGAAGTCAAATTGCACCAAATTATGAAGGTGATACCTACAGCATGCTGAGCACGGCTGTTACCGTGTGTCTCGCAGCCGCCTATATTTGCGTGTTTGGAGCCTTCTTTTTCGACCTCATAAAGATTCGTCCCCTGCGCAA
>CAYWNN010000086.1:0-3958 GCA_964459685.1 uncultured Coriobacteriaceae bacterium | reverse complement strand
GCACAAAGAAGGAAGCGGTGCTTGAGGCTAAAGAAGAAATACTGAAGCTGCGTCAGGCTTCAGAAGATGAAGAGAAGCAAAGAAAAGGGGAGCTGCGCGCGCTTGAAAATCGCATTATTCAGCGTGAAGAATCCCTCGATCGTCGAAACGATACCTTAGACAAACGAGAGCACCAGCTTTCAAGCCAAAAAGGACAGCTTGACAAACGTGCTCGTGATCTTGATGAGCTGCTTGCTAAACAAACATCTGAGCTTGAGCGTATTTCCGAGCTCAGCTCTGACGAGGCGCGCAAGGAGCTGCTTGAGCGCGTGCGGAAGGACACCGTACGTCAAGAGGCTCAAATTCTTCGTGATGCCGAAATTCGAGTTCGTCAAGATTCAGACAAACTTGCACGAGAGATTATCTCTACGGCAATTCAGCGTTGCGCTGCCGATCAGGCAAACGAGATAACCGTAACATCCCTGCACATTCCTTCAGATGACTTGAAGGGTCGTATTATTGGTCGTGAAGGCAGAAACATTCGCACCTTTGAGCAGGTGTCGGGTGTCAGTCTCGTTATAGATGACACGCCCGAGACGGTTGTTTTGTCGAGCTACGATCCTGTCCGCAGAGAAACCGCTCGTGTGGCGCTCGAGAACCTCATTGCAGACGGTCGCATTCATCCTGCGCGTATCGAAGAGATGTACAAGAAGGCAGAAACACTGGTAAAAGAACGGGTGTACGAAGCTGGTCAGCAGGCTGCCTTCGAGATGGGTATTCACGACCTCGATACCGACATGATTAACATTCTTGGGGCGCTTAAATACCGTTCGTCTTACGGTCAAAATGTCTTGCAGCATTCCGTAGAGGTAGCTCGCCTGTGTGGACTCATGGCAGTAGAGCTTGGTATAGACAACACCGCAGCTATTCGTGCAGGGCTCCTGCACGATATTGGCAAAGCCATTGACCATGATGTAGAAGGTCCCCATGCGGTTACCGGGGCTGATTTTGCACGGAGGCATGGCGAGAAGCCCGAGATTGTTCACGCCATTGAGGCACACCACGCAGATATTGAGCCCAACACGGTTCTTGACGTTCTTGTTCAGGCTGCAGACGCCATCTCAGCTGCACGTCCTGGCTCTCGTCGTGAATCGGCTGAGGCATACATCAAACGCCTCGAAAAGCTTGAACAGATTTCCAACGACCATGAGGGAGTAGAGCGCACCTATGCCATGCAGGCTGGTCGCGAACTTCATGTCATGGTGCAACCTGAGAAGATATCTGACGCCCAAGCAACCGTTCTCGCCCACGATATTGCCTCTCAGATTGAGGATGAAATGGAATATCCCGGGCAGGTGCGCGTTGTAGTCATCCGTGAATCAAGAGCTGTTGATGTCGCAAAGTAGTGATAGCAAGCACATAGATAAGGCTCAATCTGAAAAAAGCAGCGAGCTCCTCGACTTCGTTGCCCAGATGTCGGGTGAAGGCACGCTTCGAGTAGAGGAGAGCCTGGGCGACGGCTTTGTGCGCCTACGTGTTGCTGAGGCAGAGCGCAGACAAGCTCAACACGATATCCAGTGTGTAGAGGATGCCGTTATCGAGCTTCTGCGCAACTCGCGTGATGCCTCTGCTACGCGTATATTCGTTGCATCGAGCAGACATGAGAACCTGCGGACTATATCTGTTGTTGACGATGGGGCAGGGATTCCGGAGCGCCTGCAAGAGCGCGTCTTTGATGCCCGTGTAACCTCTAAGCTCGATTCAATTCATGTTGATAAGTGGGGAGTACATGGTCGCGGTATGGCCTTGTACTCCATTCGTGAAAATGCGCAGTCTGCCCAGGTGAGGGCGTCAGGCATGGGCATGGGTTGTGCCATGCAGGTGGTATTTGACACCGAGCAAACACCTGAGCGCGCAGATCAGTCGAGCTGGCCCTCAGTTGGTGTTAACGATGATAACGAGCAGGCTGTGGTACGTGGGCCTCATAACATCATACGAGCCTGCTGTGAGTTTGCACTCGAAGAACAAGGCTCGCAAGAAGTATGGATAGGCTCGCCCGCAGAAATTGTGGCTACCATACGGCAGCGCATTCGACCCCGTATATCGGAGTCTCAGCTTCTCTTTATCAACAGCCTCGACGAGCTGCCCTTGCTTGAACGTATTGTTGTTGCAGCAGACGCTCAAGAACTTACCGAGATTGCCTGCGCTATGGGTCTTGAGATATCAGAGCGAACCGCTCATCGCATTCTTGCAAAGCATATTGAGCCCCTTACCAGTGTGCATAAGCTTCTGAGGCGGCAGAAGGATACAAGCCATGCCGCGCTCGATCTTCGCAAGGATCAGCGGGGTCTCAAATTATCTGAAGACGATACCGAAATGTTTAAGCGTTTAGTTGAGCGTGACTTTCGTTATCTAGAGGATAGGTATTATTTGAGCCTTGCATCTGAGCCACGCATTCGCGTTGGCCACAACCGCATTACTATTACGCTCGATATCGATAAACAAGACTAAGCTTGTTATCGCAGCATCAATGTACTGAGCTATAGGGCAAGCTATTTCATCAAATAAGGCGTGATAATGCGTATCTTTTTATGAGATATATCGTTATGATAAGAGGGTCGCTTATACACTTTGAACACCACCACGAATGTTCTCGTAACGCACCAGGAGAAAGCAGCATGGACTTTTTGAAAGTCTCCTCTAAGTCATCGCCCGCCTCTGTTGCTGGAGCTATTGCAGGGATGGTTAAAGATGGAGTTCCCGTTAATCTGCAGTGTGTTGGGGCAGGTGCCGTTAATCAGGCAGTAAAGGCAATTGCCATTGCTCGAGGATTTTTAATTCCTACGGGCGTCGATGTTTCTTGTGCTCCCACATTCTCTGACATCGAAATTAACGGAGACAATCGCACTGCCATACGCTTTGCGGTCTATGTACATCGGCTGGCTGCTCCTGAAGATATTGCCGAGGCATCATAGTCATCGATAACTACTTAAGTCCTAAGGATTTATATAGATGCATGAACAGGAATCTTCAAGCGCTCTTCTTGGAAAAACCTATTTTGTTAAAACATTCGGTTGTCAGATGAATCAACATGAGTCTGAGCGAGTAGCAGGCATGCTCGACTCGCATGGCTGCATTGCTGTTGCATCCCCTGAAGAGGCAGACATTGTTTGCTATATGACATGTTGTGTTCGCGAAAAGGCAGATACCCACCTTTACGGGCAGGTATCTGCAACGCAAAGCATGCCATGCCCACCTTCGGGAAGGCGCGTGGTGTGCGTTGGTGGTTGTTTGGCGCAGCGCGATGGAGATACCATACGCAAACATGCTCCTGCCGTCGATGTTGTGTTTGGCACCCAAGCTCTCGACAAACTGCCAGCTTTGCTCGAGCAAGCCATAGAGCAAAACAGCAGGCGTGAATTGCTGGTAGATGTAGGTGAGCCCAATACCAGTTTTTCAACGGAGCTTCCTCAGACACGCGCAACGCATTTCCATGCTTGGGTTCCTATCATGTATGGCTGCAATAACTTTTGTACCTACTGCATCGTTCCCTATGTACGTGGGCGTGAGCGCTCTCGAACTATGGAAGATATCGTTTGCGAATGCGAGCGTTTGGTGAGTGAGGGCGTCCGCGAAATATGTTTGCTGGGCCAAAATGTTAATTCCTACGGACGCAACATATATGGTGAGCCCAAATTCGCCGAGCTCTTGCGCAAGGTAGGGGATACCGGAATCGAACGACTCCGCTTTACCTCCTCTAATCCAAAGGACCTTAACGACTCGGTTATTGAAGCTATGGCTGAGGTTGAAGCTGTGGTGCCCCACCTACACCTCGCGGTGCAGAGTGGTTCAAACAGCATTCTTCGAGCAATGAACCGCGCCTATACGCGTGAGCAGTACCTCGACGTTGTGAACAAGTTGTATTCAGCCATACCCGATATCGCACTTACCACTGATATCATTGTTGGTTTTCCAGGTG
>CAYWNN010000085.1:0-3978 GCA_964459685.1 uncultured Coriobacteriaceae bacterium | reverse complement strand
TGCGTCCGATGGTGGCTTCGTGACCAATTTGGGCGCTGGGGTTTCTTACATCCATCGCGGGGATGGTGTCCGAGCGGCTTATGTCGTCGAGCATGAGCGACGAACAACTTACGCTCGCCTGCGCACGGTCGGCATGCTTGCCAACAATAACTTCGCTTCGGAAGGTGGAAATGCCACCACCCTTGGAGATGGATTTTGCCGACACAGACACGTGGGTATCTGCGCCACTTAGTATCATTTTGCAGCCGGTGTCCAAGTTCTGCGTGTCGCCTGCGAAGGTAATACCGGTGTATTCGCACGACGAACGATTCCCTACAAGATATGTTGACGGGTATAGATAGGAGACGTGACTGCCAAAGCTACCCGATACCCATTCCATGGTGCCCTCATCTTGAACGCGAGCGCGCTTCGTGTTGAGGTTGTACATGTTCTTCGACCAGTTCTCGATGGTAGAGTAGCGAAGCCGTGCGCCCTTACCAACGTAGAGTTCCACACAGCCTGCGTGCAGGTTAGCAACGTTGTACTTAGGGGCGGAGCAGCCTTCAATAAACTCAAGTTCTGCGCCATCTTCCACAATGATGAGCGTGTGTTCAAACTGGCCAGCACCCTTGGCGTTAAGGCGGAAGTAGCTTTGCAATGGGTAGTCAACCTTTACTCCCTTGGGAACATATACAAAGCTGCCCCCGCTCCATACCGCGCCATGCAGCGCAGCAAATTTGTGGTCGGTAGGGGGTACGAGCTTCATAAAGGTATCGTGGATAAGCCCCTCGTACTCGCCATGAAGTGCTTCCTCTATGCCTGAATACACCACACCCAGCTTAGAGGCAGATTCCTGCATATTGTGATAGACAAGTTCCGAGTCGTACTGAGCACCCACACCAGCCAAATAGGCACGCTCTGCTTCTGGGATGCCCAAGCGCTCAAAGGTGTCTTTAATTTCTTCGGGCACGTCGTCCCAGTTTGATGCCTGTTCTGTTCCAGAGGAAACGTAGGTAGAAATGTTGTCGATATCGAGCCCATCAATAGAAGGTCCCCAGTTAGCTGCCATAGGTATTGCATGATAGAGCTCGAGCGACTTTAGGCGCAGCTCGAGCATCCAGTCTGGCTCATCTTTCTTTGCCGAGAGCGTCCGAACGATCTCGGGATTCAAGCCGTCATCAAAGCGCTCATAGCCCACTTCAGGCATGACAAAGTCATAAAGGCGCCTATCGACATCGTTTACTTGCTCTGCCACAACTACACCTCCTTGTCGTTCGCTTCGAACTGCTCAAAACCAAGCTTGTCGATGCGTTCGATCAAAGAGGCATCGCCTTCGGCAACAACGTTGCCGTGAACCATAACGTGGCACTCATCAACGGTGAGGCGCTCCAAAATACGGGTGTTGTGGGTGATAACAAAAAGCGTTCCCGCGCACTCTTCTTGATAGGCTTGCATCCCTTTGCTTACTACCGAGAGCGCGTCTACGTCGAGGCCAGAATCGGTTTCGTCGAGGATGGCGAGCTTGGGTTGCAGCAGCAGCAGCTGAAGCATCTCAACCTTTTTGCGCTCGCCGCCAGAAAAACCAACGTTTAAGTCGCGGCTTAAGTAGTCGCGGTCAAGCTCGAGGCGCTCTGCAACTTCTTGCATACGCTTGCGGAATTGGCGGCCCGTCATCTTGAGTTCAGGGCGCTTTTGTACGATGGTGCGCAAGAAACTGTTGAGGGGAACGCCTGGTATTTCTACGGGCGCCTGGTACGACATAAAAATACCGGCAAGCGAGCGTTTGTGCTCGGCAAGCTCGGTGATATCTTCTCCGTCGAACAATATGGAACCGCTCGTTACCGTATACGAAGGGTCGCCCATAATAACGCGTCCGCAGGTAGACTTACCGGCTCCGTTGGGTCCCATCAATACATGGGTTTCACCTGCGCCTATGCGCAAATTAACATCGTGCAAAATTTCGTTATCTTCGCAGCAAGCAGCGAGATGCTTGAGTTCAAGTAATGTGTGTGGCATATAAACTCCTCATGTAGGTCTTAAATCCTACCAATTTAGGGTGATTTTATACACCATTATGTCCATTATTATTGGGGAATTACATGAGCCATGAAAATGAGCAAGGATGTTTATCGGTACCGTACAATGAGGAAATGACTTGACGTATTGAGGAGGTGGGGTATGTCCCTCAGCCTTGAGGATGTACGAGCTATAGCCGACTATGCTCGTATTGCCCTAACCGAAGAAGAGCTCCAAAACATGTGCAGCTATATGAACAGTGCCATCGAGTTGCTTGAGCCCATTCGCCAGATGGATCTTGATGGGGTAGAGCCAACCTTTCACCCGATAGGGGATCTTTCCAACGTAATGGCTCCGGATTGTGCGAGCTTATCTCAGCGCGCCCTCGATATCGATGAGGCTTTGAGTAATACCGCCGCGCGTAAAGAGCGCTACTTCCAAGTTCCCTCCATCTTGAATGACGAAGGGGGCGATCGCTAATGGCATACGTCGACGAACTTTCGGCAGCAGAAATCGTTCAAGGCATACAAACAGGTGCTTTTAGTGCAGAAGAGATTGCACGCGCCACGCTCGACGCAATTGAGGCGCGTGACAAACAGGTTCAGGCATTCCTCGAGGTGAGCGCAGAGCTTGCATTGCAGGCTGCCCGTGAAACCGATAAGCGCCGTGCACAAGGTGAAACGCTTGGCATACTTGCAGGGGTTCCTGTGGCATTTAAGGACAACATGCACCTTATAGGGACGCATACCACCTGTGCGAGCCGCATGCTCGAAAACTATGATTCGCGCTTTACCGCAACCTGTGTTCAGCGCATGTTAGATGCCGGTGCCACCCCTATTGGCAAGGCAAATATGGATGAGTTTGCCTTTGGCTCATCAACGGAAACAAGCTATTTTCACCCAACCTGCAACCCGTGGGACATCGAGCGCGTGCCAGGAGGCTCATCGGGCGGATCTGCTGCGGCAGTAGCAGCGGGTGAAGTTACGCTGAGCCTCGGCTCCGATACCGGAGGCTCTATTCGCCAGCCAGCGAGTTTGTGCGGGGTGGTTGGTCTCAAGCCCACCTACGGAACCGTATCTCGCTACGGTGTGGTAGCCTTCGGCAGCTCACTCGACCAAGTAGGGCCCTTTGGCCGTCGCGTGGAAGATGTTGCTTTGGCCATGAATGCCTTGGTGGCAGCAGGGCGCGACCCCTTTGACTCTACCTCTCAAAACTGTGCGGCCGATTTTCTTGAAGAGCTTGAAGCGCCTATTGAAGGCATGAGCATTGGCATTGTGCCTCGACTTATGGAAGCAAAAGGCCTCGATGAGGAAGAGCGCCTTGCGGTAGAGGGTGCATGTGACGCCTTGCAAGCCCAAGGAGCACAGATAGTAGAGGTCGATCTTCCTCACATTGATGCAGTTATTGCTGCGTACTACGTTATTGGACCCTGTGAGGCATTCTCCAATTTGGCACGATTTGATGGTGTGCGTTATGGCTATCGTGAACCAAACTGCGATAACCTTGTCGAGCAAACAGCACGCTCTCGTGCGCATGGCTTTGGCGAAGAGGCAAAGCGCCGTCAGATGCTCGGTGCCTATCTTCTTTCAAGCGGGCTCTACGATGAGTATTACTATCCCGCACAGAAGCTCCGCACACTTATTACGCAGGACTACATCCACGCCTTTGAGCGCTGCGACGCCATTCTTATGCCCGCTTCACCTCGTACTGCCTTCCGTTTTGGGGAAATAAGTGACCCAACGCAGATGTATTTGTCGGATACCTTTACCATCTCAAGCAATATTGCTGGTAATGGTTCCATATCGGTACCTTTGGGCTTGGGGAAAACAAGCCATTTGCCCGTATCAGCCCAGCTTCAGGGTCCGGCATTTTGCGACTGCAAACTTCTACAGATTGCGCGCGCCTTGGAGCGTGCCCACGATGCTTGTGGCGTAGTTGCTCCGGATTTTGCATCGAGAGGAGGTGAGCTTGCATGAAACAGCT
>CAYWNN010000084.1:0-3995 GCA_964459685.1 uncultured Coriobacteriaceae bacterium | reverse complement strand
TGGGACCGGAAAGCGATGCAATGCGAACAGTGGTAGATGTGTCAGAACTTCCAGCTGAGCCAGTATCGCTTGAGCTCGCACTTGAGCTGCATGCCACCATGCCCAAGCCTAGGACGGCAATAAGGACCGCTGAGACAACTTTTGTAGCAAGCTGCAATAGCTTGCTTCGAGCAGCTTTACTTTGTACGAATTTCTTCTTCAACAAGGTACTCACCTGAGGTGCCTCCTTTTGGAATGGAGTTGCATTTCTTCACAGGACACATTGTAAACCACGCCTTACTTTTTGGAAGGGAGCATAGTACAGGAGCTCGACATAGCACAGTGCCTGCCCCCACGACAAACAATGCACGGCACGCTTCATAAGACCTTGACACAGCGTGAATTTATCCTGGTGATTACTGCACTAAACACAAGCACGGCTACAATGTTATGCACGATATAGAGAGCAATATGTGCTTGCGCTATACGTGTTATACCTGCACAAATTAGGTGCTATAGCTACGCAAGCCATTGTGAGGGATTTAAACATGGCCTTTGAACGCAGCAAAAAACAAAATAGAACGGCAGCTCGGTTTTCTCAAAATACAAACTCACAAGGTACAAAATCCACGCGCGGTGGAGCTCACAGCTCCTCACGAAGCAAGTCGCGCAGAGGCGCGCAAGCCAGCGCTCGCGTTGGTACGTCTGCAGACGCACTGTCTCGAAATAATGCTGCTCAGGTATACGCCAAGCGTCGTGTGCGCACGCGTAAGCGCATGATAATACGCACCGCACTCATATCATGTTTCGTACTGCTTGCTACCTGCGGCATTGCTATTGGATTGTATGCATACAACATCAACAGCCGCCTTACTGCCAAAGTTGACAGTGCGGTACGCGCCGTGCTTTCAGACAGGGTAGACGATGAGCCGTTTTATGTCTTGCTTCTCGGCGTAGACTCCGACGAGGAACGTGAGTCGTCGGGCGAGAGCGTATATCGCTCAGACACCATTATTCTTTGCCGAATAGATCCCGGAGAGCAACTCGTAACCCTTGTCTCTATTCCGCGCGACACCGTGGTAGAGATAGAGGGCTACGGCGAAACCAAGATTAATGCAGCCTATGCCTATGGCGGAGCATCTCTGGCTATTACCACCGTTGAAAACTTTGCGGGCGTAAGTATTTCTCACTACGCAGAAATAGATATGGATGGCTTTGCTGCTGTTGTAGACCAAATAGGCGGTGTTACCGTTGATTTGCCTGTTGCGGTGTACGACCCCGACTACACGGGACTCGACCTAGAAGCTGGCGAGCAAACCCTCGACGGCGAAACTGCCTCGCTTTTGGCTCGAAGCCGCCACGCATATGACTCCTACGGTGGAGGCGACTATTATCGTGCTGCCAACCAGCGCATGCTTATTGGTGCTGTTGCACAGAAGCTGTTAGCCTCCGACATTGCAACTATCGCAAGCACCATATCGACCATTGCCGACTATGTCACCACCGATATGAGCGTTACCGATCTTATAAGCCTTGCCTCTCAGTTTGTTGGCTTTGATGCCGATGAAAGTCTGTACTCGGGACAGTGCCCCGTCACCTCTGAATACGTAGATGGCGTATGGCAAGACGTCGTTGATGAGGATGCTTGGGCAGAGATGATGGAGCGAGTTGACAGTGGCTTGCCTCCTTATTCGGACTCCTCGCAAGACTTCACCGCTGGTGTTGCGGGCTCACTCGGTATATCAAGCAGCGATGAGCTCGTAAGCGAAGAAGAGTACGACTACTCTGGAAACGTTATCGTGCTCAATGCTACGAATACCTCAGGACTTGCCTTGCAAGTTGCTAATGAGCTTATCGAGGTGGGCTTCTCCACATATGCAGATAACGCCTCTGCGCTCAGTAGTACCACCATGATTTACTACAACGGGAGCTCTGCCGAAGCAAAGGCGGCAGCAGTTGCACAATGCTTGGGCGGCTCGTATAGCTATACCGAAAACGATGGCACCTACGATACGACCGTAGACGTTGTTGTGGTATTGGGGAGCGATTACGAATAGGAGCTCGTTGTTGCGGTTCAATTCGTTGCTATCACTCAGCTCACAGTTCGTTAATACTGTTCAGTTTGTAGCTCGTTGCTCCTGTTCAGTTCATAACTGTTGAGCCTTGCAAGGGTCGCATAGTGGATAATGGCTACATGGATAATGTCTCGATTTCTAGTTTGAGAAGAGGTGCCCATGCAGGACTTGTGTGAACTCTTGCAAAACAACCCCTACCCAGGCCGAGGAATTGTTGTTGGCCATAACACGGTGTACTACTTCATTATGGGAAGAAGCTCCAACAGTCGAAATCGCATTTTTAGCACAACCGATGACGGCATTCGCACAGAGGCTTTTAAGGCTGAGTTGCTAGAAGATCCAAGCCTTATTATTTATCACCCAGTGCGCCGTATGGGAGATTCCTTAGTGGTAAGCAATGGCGACCAAACGGACACCATTGTAGAGGCGGGTGACATGCGCGCCGCTTGCATGACGCGTAGCTATGAGCCCGATGCGCCAAACTTCACGCCCCGCATATCTGCTGTCGTTCATGCAGACGGCTCCTTTGAGATGTCCATCCTTAAGCGCCAGGCTCCTCATACAGAAGCCTGCCTACGCGAGTTTTTCTGCTATGAGGGATGTGACAAGGGTACTGGCTATTTCTTGAGCACCTACACAGGAGATGGAAACCCCTTGCCCTCCTTTAGCGGTGAGCCTATTTTTGTGGCACTTCCCAGCGCTACTGAACTCTGGGAAGCCCTGAACCCTGAAAATAAGGTTTCTCTGTATGCTCGTATAGGCAAAGAGGTGACCTTGTTCAACAAAAACCTTGGTGATTAGTGCAGGAGGATGCATGAAAGAGCTCGAGCTTAAGTATGGATGTAACCCCAACCAAACCCCTTCGCGCATTTTCATGCGCGATAACTCGGAGCTACCCGTTCAGGTGCTCTCCGGAAAGCCTGGATATATCAACTTTTTAGATGCTCTTAATGCATGGCAGCTCGTGCGCGAGCTTGCCGAGGCAACCAAGCTCCCCGCTGCTGCCTCTTTTAAGCATGTATCACCTGCAGGCGCAGCAGTTGGATTGCCACTTTCCGACATTGAGCGCCAGATGTACTTTGTAGATGACGAAGGAGAGCTCTCCCCCATTGCCTGCGCATACATCCGCGCGCGTGGAGCAGACCGCATGAGCTCCTATGGCGACTGGGCAGCACTTTCTGAAACCTGCGATGCACGTACGGCACGCTATTTGAAGCATGAGGTTTCAGACGGTGTTATTGCCCCTGCTTATACTGATGAGGCGCTCGAGATACTGCGCGCTAAAAAAGGCGGCAACTACAACGTCGTGCAGATTGATGCGGACTACACACCTGCTCCTGCTGAGTATAAGGACGTGTTTGGCGTCACCTTTGAGCAGGGCCATAACGACCTTCTTATCTCGCAGGATATGCTGCAAAACATCGTTACCAAAAACAAGAACATTCCTGAGTCTGCTGCGCGCGACTTGCTCGTTGCTTTGATAACGCTGAAATACACCCAGTCCAACTCGGTGTGCTATGTAAAGGATGGCCAAGCCATCGGCGTCGGCGCGGGTCAGCAAAGCCGTGTACACTGCACGCGTCTTGCCGGCAACAAAGCCGACACCTGGTACTTGCGCCAGCATCCAAAGGTGTTAGAGCTTCCCTTCGTTGAAGACATTCGCAGGGCAAACCGCGACAATGCCATAGATGTGTATATCTCCGAAGACTGTAATGATGTGCTTGCCGATGGTGAATGGCAAAAATGGTTCACCGAGCGCCCAGCCCCACTAAGCGCTGAAGAAAAGGCAGCATGGCGTGCTACACAAACAGATGTGGCGCTTGGCTCGGATGCCTTCTTCCCCTTTGGAGACAATGTTGAGCGTGCCCATAAGTCGGGCGTGCGCTATATTGCTGAGCCTGGTGGATCTATTCGAGATGACAACGTTATTGAAACCTGCGA
>CAYWNN010000083.1:0-4035 GCA_964459685.1 uncultured Coriobacteriaceae bacterium | reverse complement strand
CTCCTAAGCCTATTCTTGAGGGTGCTAAGAAGGACGATGCAGAGGCTGCGAAGGCCCAGATTGAAGAGGCTGGCGGAGCAGTTACCCTCGCCTAGTGCATCATCTACATATTGCCTATTTGAAGGTCGAGCCACAGCGCTCGACCTTTTTTGTGCTTACGACCATGCATTTGGGGAATATCAGGAAAAGTGTCTTGGGTCCCGCCTGTTTTGTTTGAAAGAGCATGTATGAGTCGTGAGGTAGATACAGACATCGCACAAGATGTTCTTGTGGGTAAACAAGATCCCACGTATCGACTGCCAGAAGTTGATTTTGCTGTTAGTCAGCAAGTGAGCAATAACGATAGGCTGTATGTACAGCTTGCCAATATTTTGCGCAAGAAAATACATTCACGTGAATGGGAGCCGCTTTCTAAAATTCCTTCTGAGCACGAGCTGATGGTTTATTACAGCCTATCTAGAGGCACGGTACGTCATGCAATTAATCTTCTAATTGACGAAGGATTGCTGGTACGACATCAGGGTCGGGGCACATTTGTAGCCGAGCGAGGGCTCTCTCATGCCGTTGAGTCGCGCCCATTTTCCTTTGCAAAAGCCTTAAGCGATCAGGGAAGACCATATATTACAACGGTTAAAGATGCTCGCATTATCGCCGCACCGCGTTCCGTTGCAGCTGAGCTTGATCTCCGTTACAACACAGACGTTTTGTACCTACAGCGCGTTCGCTATGTGGATGACGATCCGGTAATTGTTCAGGAGAGCTGGCTTAACCTAGAAGAGTGTCCTGGGCTTCCCGATTCTGATTTCACGCAAGAATCTTTGTTTGATGCTGTTGAACGTTGTTCTGGGCGAAAAGTTAAGTACTCGCGCCTGCGTTATACCGCGCTCATTGTAGGTAAGGAACATGCAAAACTACTCAACTGCAAAGAGAGTGCAGCCGTCCTTGTTCTTGAACAGACGATTCGTCTCGCAGATGGACGCCCCATAGAATGGAGTAGCACCTGGTTTAGACCAGGTGAGTCTATCGTTTCAGACGCAGTGCAACCCGTATAGCTTGCGCATCGGTAAGGGTGCCTCAGCGAGTAAATTTACTTGTACATTAATCTATAGACATGTATCCAAAATAGTGGATAATACTAGCTGCTATGTATTAGGATAAGTCGGACGAAATAACATGCATCCAACAAGCATGAATCCGAGAGGAGTACTTGTGGAAAAAGCTCGCTTAAGGCCACCGTTTCTCGTGGTCAACCCAAAGTCCTATCTATACGGGGACGCTATTTACGAGCTTGCGAAAAAAGCCAATGAGCTATCTTTGAAGTACGACATCGATTGTTTGTTTACTGCACAGCTGGTAGATCTGCCTTACATTGCTCAAAACTTTCCTGCCCTCACTCCGTGTGCACAAACTATGGACGGCATTGTTCCTGGGCGTGGAATGGGACACGTGCTCCCCGAAGCCTTGGTGAACGCAGGCATTAAGGCAACTTTTTTGAACCATGCCGAGAAGCCTTGCACCGTTCACGAGCTTGCAGCAGCAATTGCTCGTGCAAATGAGCTGGGCATCTTAACGGTGGTATGCGCCGATTCAGTTCAAGAGGGCGAAACCCTTGCATCTTTCAAGCCAGATATTATGGTATGTGAGCTTACCAGTCTTATTGGAACGGGCCAGGTAGCCGATGAGGACTATATGCGCTCTTCAACAGAGAAGGTAAAGAGCGTATCTCCTTCCACGATGGTGTTGCAGGCTGCAGGCATCTCGAGCGGACAGAACGTGTATGATGCTATTCGCTGTGGTGCCGATGCCTCGGGTGGTACCTCTGGTATTGTCGCAGCAGACGATCCGCTTGCTATGCTTGAGGAAATGTTCGCCGCACTTGATAAGGCACGCACCGACTTCTTTTCGGAGGACTAAGTCATGACGGTATATAAGGACACCATCAAAATCGAGACAGTTGCCTCCAAGCCAACCTATGTCGACATTACCGACGAAGTGCGTCGCATTGTTGAGGCCTCGGGCGTGAAAGAGGGCATCGCAGTTGTTATGTCCTGCCATACCACCTGTGCTATTTTCACCGAGGAATACGACCACGATCACACTCCAGATGGCGACACCTTCCTTCAGGCCGACCTATCTGATTGCCTCGACAAGATCTTCCCCGAGCAGCACGACTGGAAAACATATCGCTATCCAGGTCTGCAGCACTTTGAAGCTGTTGAAGCATGGGAGGACGCAGAGGCATATCTGCCAGGAGGAGACCGCAGAATGCTGTGGAATGGTGATGCCCACCTTCGTTCCACCATTATTGGCGGCAACCAAACCTACGAAGTAGAGAACTCCACGCTGCAGCTTAATGGTCTTGCAAGCTTGTACTTTGTTGATTTCGACCGCACAAGGGAGCGTACGCGCAGGGTTAAGGTCTGCGTTATGGGTGAGTAACACCAACTTGCAAGTACACATCAATTGTGCGGAAAGGTAAACGCGCGCTATGTCAGTTGAGCTGCTCTACATATTTGCTGCTGCATTCGCTTTGTTTGCAATGCAAAGCATCGGGGGCATCTTTCAAATTCGCAATTTTAAGAAAACAGTAAGCCGAGTTCACAAGCTCGGAAATGTTGGATTTGGACAGAGGCGCGGTCGCTTTTTTAACGGGTATTTAGTGGTGCTGGCATGTGACAACGATAGGATTATTACAGGTTGTGAGGTGATGGACGGGAAAACTTTTTTGGCACGATGCCATCCTATCGATACGCTTCTTGATAAGCCACTTGTTGGAACGTCTATAGATACATATCTAGAAGAGTTCCGCGCGATGGACAAAAAACAACAAAAGCGCTATCGCGGCTACATTATGGCTTTGGAAGCATTAGAGATGCGCTTTGCATCAGAGTCTGACAGCACGACTCAGGAAGTACTCCAAGAAGGTTAATTTTTACAGAAGGAGGGATACGGAATGGAACTTATTGCTTCAGGCGCAGAAGTTTTCATGTCGGTGTTCTCCGCAGGCGGAGAGCAGTTTATGGCTTATATTACCGGCATCATTCCCACACTTGTCTGTCTTATGACGGCAATTAACTCAGTTATTAAGCTTATTGGTGAAGAAAAAGTAGAAGCTGCAGCACGTAAGTTAACCAAGTTCAGCATTACCCGTTACACCATCCTGCCCATAATTGCCGTAATTTGCATGGGCAACCCAATGTGTTACTCCTTTGGTCGCTTCCTTGATGAGAAGTACAAGGCCGCTTACTATGACGCAGCAGTAAGCTTCGTTCACCCAGTAACTGGTCTTTTCCCTCACGCTAACGCAAGCGAGCTCTTCGTGTACATGGGTGTTGCTGCTGGTATTACCACTCTTGGTCTTGACACCGGCGATCTCATTGTTCGCTACTTCATCGTTGGCGTCATTGTCATCTTCATTCGCGGCATCGTAACTGAGCGTATTTTTGCCATGCTCAGCAAGAATGCTCAGTCCTAGGCGAGTGGGGAGTAGATTATGTATAAGAGCATAAAAATTACGCGTGGTTCAAGCGGATGGGGCGGTCCTCTTGTTATTACCCCAACCGAGACATGCAACAAAGTTCTCTGCATCACTGCCGGCGGCGTAAGCCCCGTTGCTATTAAGGCTGGCGAGATGATGGGCTGTGAGGTCATTGACGGCTTCAAGACCACAGTCCCCGATGAAGAGGTTTGCCTCGCCGTTATCGACTGCGGTGGTACCGCACGTTGTGGCGTTTACTGCAAAAAGGGCATCATGACCATGAACCTTATTCCTGTTGGTCAGTCTGGTCCTCTGGCGCAGTACATGACTGAAGAGCTGTATGTATCCGATGTATCCGAGGCTTCTCTTGCATATGCAGATGAGGCTGAGGCTGCCAAGGCTGCTGCAACCCAGGCTTCCGCTGAGCCAGAAGAAGCACCAGCCGCCCCTGCGGAAGAAGGTGTTACCGTGCAAGAAGATCAGCCTAAGCAAAACATCATTACCCGCATCGGTATTGGTGTTGGTCACGTAGTTAATAAGTTCTTTGCTGCAGGCCG
>CAYWNN010000082.1:0-4066 GCA_964459685.1 uncultured Coriobacteriaceae bacterium | reverse complement strand
GATGCCATTAGTTCTGCTCAAGCACGTGAGGTACTCGAGCTTATCGATGGCACCGATAAAGACCCGGTCGATATAGTAGACAGCAAGGGTATGCGCCAAACCACCGACCTGTCTGCTTTGGAGCCAGTGGTGCAGGCTGTTCTGGCACGAAGTGCCGAGCAGGTGCGCCAGTATAAAGAGGGCAACACAAAAGTTGTTGGATATTTGGTAGGCCAGTGTATGAAAGAGAGCAAGGGACAAGGCAACCCCAAGCTCTTCAACCAGCTTTTGTGTAAACAGCTTGAGGCGGAGGCATAAGACATAAGACAGCTGTCCAAAGCTTCAGCTGTCTTATGAGCTTGAGCTGTGCTATTAAAGTAGTACTGCTCTACCGCTTTTGGAGGTGAGATGATGGGCTTTACAATTCTTGGTACGGGTTCTGCCTTGCCCAAGCGCAGTGTTTCAAACGATGAGCTTGCAGAGTTTCTTGACACCTCTGATGAGTGGATTCGTTCACGTACGGGAATTGAGCGCCGTCGTCTTTGCACAACAGAAAGCTTGGACGAGCTTGCGGTTGCTGCCTGTCAGCGCGCACTTGATGCCGCTCATACCACCGCAGATGAGCTTGATGCCATCATATGTTCCACCACCTCAGGCGACCATTTAGTGCCTGCACAGGCCTGTGTTATTGCCGAGCTGCTGGGCACAACGTGTCCTGCCTTTGATATTTCTGCAGGCTGTGCGGGTTTTGTTTTTGGACTCGATGTAGCCGATGGCTGGTTTGCGCGCAAGCGCGCGAAGCGTATCCTCGTTGTTGCCGCCGAAAAGGTAAGCCGCCTGGTCGACTGGAGCGACCGCAATACAGCGGTGCTCTTCGGAGATGGTGCGGCAGCTGTGGTCTTGGGTGAGCCAAGCAGTAGCGCAAGCGCCAATCCCATCGCCATAAAACTTGAAACAGAGCCCTGTACTGAGGCACTACATATCCCCGGGCTTCCCAGCTCATCACCCTACGACACGACTGAGTTAGGCAAGCCCTGTGTACTCTCTATGCAGGGTCGTCAGGTTTTCAAGTTTGGTACCTCAACGGTGTGTGCATCGATTGAGGCTATGTGCAAAGAGGCTGGAATTTCTATCGACGATATAGACCACTTCATCCTTCACCAAGCAAATGAACGTATTATTGCTGCTGCAATTGCGCGCTTGGGGATAGATAATAAAAAGGTTGAGCGTGCTATAAGCGAGACGGGAAATATATCCAGTGCGTGTATTCCTCTTATTCTCGACCGGCTTGTTCGCACTCATCGCATAGCTACAGGTAATCTTGTAGCTATGGTTGGTTTTGGAGCAGGACTTGACACAGGATGGTGCTTGTTGCGCTGGGAATAGCAAGGCGAACAAGCACGAAGGCTGTGTAAGGTGAAGTTACAAAGTATGCGCGATAGCGCCAGGAAGAAAGGAAAGCTATGTCCGAACAGAGCATATTCGAGCGTGTATGTGACATTGTCCGTGAGCAGGGTGGTCTTGACGATACCGAACTGACCGAAGACACCAAGCTTGCCGATGTGGGCTTGGACAGCCTTGCAATCGTTGAGATTGTTATGAGCTGCGAGGACGAGTTTGATATCGAGGTTGACCCAGATACCAACCCCGCTACTATTGGCGAGTTTGTTGACATCATCGAAGGTCTTGTAGGGAATAAATAATGATTCGCACACCAATATGTGATTTGCTGGGTATCGAAAAACCCGTGTTCCAAGGTGGTATGGCTTGGATCTCCGACTGGAGCTTGGCCTCAGCAGTATCTGAAGCGGGTGGCTTGGGCATTATTGCTGCTGGCAATGCGCCGGGCGATTACGTTCGCGACCAGATCCACGAGTTGCGCCGCCACACCGATCGCCCCTTTGCGGTAAATCTCATGCTTGAAAACCCTTCTGCCGATGAGGTAGCTCAGGTAATCCTCGAAGAGCGGGTACCTGTTGTTGCTACGGGAGCGGGCAATCCTGCTAAGTACATGAAGGATTGGGTTGGAGCAGGCATTAAGGTGGTGCCGGTTGTTGCTTCTGTGGCTCATGCACGCATGATGGAGCGCTGCGGTGCCGTTGCCATTGTTGCAGAGGGCACCGAATCGGGAGGTCATATTGGCGAAACCGCTACTATGCCTCTTGTTCCTCAGGTAGTAGATGCCGTGAACATCCCCGTTATTGCTGCCGGTGGTATTGCTGACGGTCGTGGTGTTGCTGCTGCCTTTATGTTGGGAGCGGTGGGTGTACAGCTGGGAACACGCTTCTTGGTTGCCGACGAGTGCACCATAGGCGAAACCTACAAGGAGCTGGTACTTAAGGCAAAGGATATTTCTACCGTTGCTACAGGCCGCTCCATTGGCAGCCCGGTACGCTGCCTTAAAACGCCGTTTTCTAACCGCTATGCTCAGGCAGAGCGTGAGGGCGCCTCGGCTGAGGAGCTCATTCGTTTAGGTACCGGAGCACTTCGCAAGGCAGCTCGCGAAGACAACTATCGTGAGGGCTCATTCTTGTGCGGGCAAATTGCCGGCATGATTAAGAAGCGCGAGCCCGCCCTCGATATCGTGGACGATTTGCTTGAAGGAGCCGAGAAAGTGCTTTCAGGAGCTACAACGTGGCTAACATAGCGTTTTTATTTGCAGGTCAGGGGGCACAGCACCCCGGTATGTGCGAGGACTTAATTGCATCTGTGAGCGCTGCAGCAGAAGTGTTCGAGATGGCAGATGCAATTCGTCCTGGCACAACAGAGCAATGTCTACACGGAACAGAAGAAGAACTGCGCCAAACGCTCAATACACAGCCCTGTGTATTTGCAGCCGATTTGGCATGTGCACGCGCACTTGAAAGCTTTGGCGTTGTACCTCGTGTTGCGTGTGGCTTCTCCTTAGGAGAGGTAGCAGCCCTCACCTTTGCGGGAGCCTTAAGCGATGAGGCAGGATTCCGCTTGGTGTGCAAGCGCGCCGAGCTTATGGAGGCTGCTGCTACTCAACATCCCGGGGAGATGCGTGCGGTACTTAAATTGGATGCAGACACCGTGACACATCTTGCCCAAGAAGTAGAAGATGTGTGGCCGGTGAACTTTAACAGCCCACAACAAACTGTTGTGGCAGGTATGCCAGAAGCACTGACGAAGTTCGACGAGCTGGTGCGCGCCAATAAGGGGCGTTCTATGCCGGTGGCAGTGTCGGGAGCATTTCATAGCCCGCTTATGAACTCCGCTGCAGAAGGCTTGGCTCAGTATATGAGCGATGCCGTTCAGCTGTCAGAACCAAAGATTCCTGTTGTCGCAAACCGCAGCGCAAGTCCTTATCCAAAAGACAGCGAGGATGTGCGTAAGGATATGTTGGCGACTCAGGTTAATCATCCTGTTCAGTGGGTGAAAACACTTATGTGGTGTAAGGAGCAGGGCATCAACGCTTTTGTTGAGGTGGGTCCAGGCTCAACGCTTACCGGACTGGTGAAGCGCACATTAAGCGATGTATCTGCGCTTCCCTGCGAAAGCTACGAACAGCTTCAAGCTGTGGTAAGCACACACATTACAAAGGAGTAGGCATGGCACGAGAGCAACAAGGGACCATACAGCGCAATGCTGAGCGTCGGGTAGCACTCGTTACCGGAGGCTCGCGCGGTATTGGACGTGCGGTATGCTGCGCTTTGGCTCAAGACGGCATGGACATTGCCGTTGTGTATGCAGGCAACAGTGCAGCCGCACAAGAAACCGTTGCGGCTTGCGAGCAGCTTGGAGCAACAGCTCGTGCGTATGCCTGCGATGTATCGGATGCCGAAGCAACTAATACAGTGGTAAAACAGGTGCTCGCCGATTTTGGCTCGGTGTGGGCACTTATTAATAACGCGGGAGTTACTGCCGATGGCTTGCTCGCACGTATGAGCAGTGCAGATGTCGACCGCGTGCTCGATGTAAACCTCAAAGGGGCTTTCCACACCATCTGTGCGCTTACGCGCAGCTTTATGCGTCAGCGCGGTGGTCGCATCATAAACATGAGTTCGGTGGTGGGGCTTTCTGGTAATGCAGGACAGGCAAATTATGCTGCTTCGAAAGCAGGGCT
>CAYWNN010000081.1:0-4139 GCA_964459685.1 uncultured Coriobacteriaceae bacterium | reverse complement strand
TGCTCGATACCATGGATATTGAGCGCGAGCGCGGCATCACCATTAAATCAAATGCAGTTCGTATTCACTACAAAGCTGATGATGGCAACACCTACGAGTTCAATTTGATAGACACCCCGGGGCATGTTGACTTTTCATATGAGGTTTCTCGATCACTTGCTGCCTGTGAAGGTGCTGTCCTTGTTGTTGATGCAACGCAGGGCGTCGAGGCGCAAACCGTATCGAATACCATGCTTGCCATGAATGCAAACCTCGAGATAGTTCCTGCTATCAACAAAATTGATTTACCATCAGCTGATCCTGAGCGCGTTAAAGCCGAAATTGAAGAGGCCTTAGCACTGCCTGCTGATGATGCGGTATGCGTCTCAGGAAAGACAGGTGAGGGAATTCACGACTTGCTCGAAGCAATCGTTAGCCTCATTCCACCCCCTGAAGGTGATGTCTCTGCTCCTTTGAAAGCGCTCGTTCTCGACTCATATTTTGATTTGTATCGAGGCGTTGTCGCGCTGGTACGTATTTTCGACGGAGCAATTACCAAAGGAGATAGCGTCTCATTTATGGCAGGTGGTGAGCAGTTCCTCGTAGAAGAGGTAGGGGTAAGCTGTCCGAATAAAGTCCCCTGCGACCGCTTGAGCGTTGGTAATGTTGGCTATGTTGTAACTGGGCTTAAGGACACCTCGCTCGTTCGCATTGGCGACACCATTACCTCAGCGAAGCATCCCACCAACAGTCCCTGTGAGGGCTACCGTGCTGCAAAGCCCATGGTATTTGCAGGTATTTTCCCGATTGATAATGAGCGCTACGAGGACCTCAGGGAGGCCCTTGAAAAACTCAAACTCAACGACCCTGCTATTACCTGGACCCCTGAAACCAGTGTGGCCCTAGGATTTGGCTTCCGCGTGGGCTTTCTTGGCCTCCTACACATGGAAGTCATAAAAGAACGCCTTGAGCGCGAATTCGACCTTGAGCTCATCGCAACGAGTCCGTCGGTGGACTATCACGTCTTCTTGAGCGATGGCGAAATGCTTGAATTGCGGAGCCCTCAAGACTTACCAGATGCCACCCGTATCGATCATATCGAGGAGCCCTACCTTAAGGCTCGTGTGATTGTTCCTCCCGATTATGTAGGCGCCGTAATGGACTTAACGGTGAGTCATAGAGGCATATTTGAAGACATGGTCTATCTTTCTCCCACTGCAGTAGAGATGCATTGGTCTATGCCACTTTCAGAACTCATCCTCGATTATTTTGATCAACTAAAAAGCCGCACTAAGGGATATGCATCACTTGACTACGAGATGGATGACTACCGCACATCAGATCTTGTTAAGCTCAATATTCTCTTAGCTGGTGAAGAAGTAGACGCCCTGTCATGCATTGTATTTCGCGAGAAGGCCTACGATCGCGGACGCACCCTGTGCGACCGCTTGAAGGAGGTTATTCCGCGTCAGCAATTTGATGTAGCCATTCAAGCACATACCGCGGGCCGTATTATTGCTCGCTCTACCGTTAAGGCAGTGAGAAAAGATGTCTTGGCGAAGTGTTATGGTGGGGATATCTCGCGCAAACGCAAGCTGCTCGAAAAGCAAAAAGAAGGCAAGAAGCGCATGAAATCCATCGGTTCGGTTGAAGTTCCGCAAGAGGCCTTCCTTGCCATCCTTAAGGTTGACGATGCCTAATTGCAGCTCTTGTTGCACATCTCTTTGCAGCTCTGCTCAAGAGCTGCTCTCTGAATATGGTCCATCAATTGGGCTGAACTATCCCTTTGCGCCATTTCCAAGCAGTGGCTCCATGCGCTCGCGGCTGCAAAGCAATCCATATCTTATGGCTCCCATGGCAGGTGTTTCTAATGCTTGTTGGAGAATGCTTGCTCGTGCGGGTGGGGCAGCTCTTGCGTATTCAGAGATGGTATCGGTGGCTGGTCTTCACTATCAAAGTGATAAAACCTGGGAGCTGGTTCTTCCCGATGATGCTGAGCCAGATATTGCTGTTCAACTATTTGGCAGTAAGCCTGAACAATTTCTCGAGGCAGCACGGCTCATACGCAGGCGCCTTGGTGATAAATTGGCGCTCATCGATATCAATATGGCATGTCCCGTTCCAAAGGTGACGCGAAAAGGGGAGGGCTCAGCCTTACTTGATGAGCCTGAGCGCGCTACCTCTATTGTTAAGGCCTGTATAGCAGGTGTAGATGCCGAAGTACCTGTCACAGTAAAAATCCGTATAGGCAGGACCCCCGACAAAATTGTCGGTCCGTCATTTGCAAGGAGCATGCAAGATGCAGGTGCCCATGCAATAGCCGTACACGGACGTGTTGCCTCCCAGATGTACAGAGGCAAATCCTCGGTTGAAGCAATTGCTGATGTGGTGCGCTCTGTTGACATTCCCGTTATTGCATCCGGTGACGTGTTAAGCGAGGAAGCTGCCCTTAAGTTGCAACAAGCGACAAGGTGTGATGCAGTATTTATTGCACGAGGAAGCTATGGCGACCCCTGGATCTTCTCGCGCTGCCATGCCATTGACCAAGCAAAAACTTCAGCACAGCCTTCCATCATGCAGCGGCTTGACTGTTTTGAGTTGCATGTTCGTATGCTTCATGCAACACATGCACACCTCGCACGCGCACGAAGCCTCGCTGGTTGGTATCTCAAGGGAGTTCCTGGGGCAACACGTTTGCGCTCAGATGCATTTATGTGCTCAACACTTGATGACTACCTGCGCTTTTGTGAAAACACGCGCAATATGCTCGTATCAGCAGGAGTATAGGTGAGCGCTTCTACCTGCAATAACACCACTGCTGCCTGTAATATCTTCACAGGTGATACCTTTAGGCCAGCTTGGATTAACTCGCTTTCACAGGTAGCAGATATCCATGCCCTCTATATCCACATCCCTTTCTGCGCAAGAAGATGTCTATACTGCGATTTTGAAACAAGGGCTATCTCTCGTTTTGATCCATCCATTGCTTCGTATATGAAACAAATCGAGCATCAACTGCGCATTATCGCTGAAACAGGACTTCTTGACAGTATCCAAACGGTCTATATCGGGGGAGGAACGCCGTCATTTATTGCTCTTGAGCATCTAGAACACCTGCTCAAGCTCATCCGTCAACTTTGCGCACCACAGGAGCTCAGCGTTGAGGCAAACCCTGACTCACTTGGATGTGAGGCGCCCTTTGCCCTGAGAGATGCGGGTGCCACACGAATATCTGTTGGTGTGCAATCTCTCATACCAGCTGAGCTTGTTGCCCTTGGACGTATCCATACACGCGAACAAGCTCTTGCTTCGCTTGAGTCCTGTGTCTTAGCTGGTCTCATTACTTCATGTGACCTCATGTGTGCGATTCCCTTGCAAACTCCAAAGAGCTTTGAGCAAAGCTTGTCTGAGGTCGTGACGATTCATCCCCATCATGTAAGCGTGTATCCACTCCAGCTCGAAGAGGGGACCCCACTCGAACAACTTGTAGCGTCTGGCAAGCAAACGCTTCCAGATGAGGATGCAGCATCCGCGTATATGTTGCAGGCTGAAAGACTGCTTCAAGCAGCAGGTATGCATCGTTATGAAGTGGCAAGTTATGCTCTGGGTGGCTATGTATGTGCCCATAACATTGCATATTGGACAGGAGTTCCTTATCTCGGCATTGGCCATGGCGCGGCATCCATGCTAACGCCTTCACATTACGAAAGCCTCAGAAAGATATATAAGAGCCTGCCTGCTCTTAATAGGGATGCTGTTCGTGTTCGCATGAGCACAACAATATCCGGGGCATCTCAATTGAGTATCGCAGAGCATACGAAGGCAGCACATAGCTCTCCTTGTTTTGATTTAGAGTTCTTAACACTTCGAGAAGCGCTGGCAGAAGATCTCATGCTTGCTGCTCGGATGAATGCAGCAATAGATGCTGAGCTTTTACATATGGCAAACAATGTTATGGGTGATGCTATTTCACACACTCTAGCTGAACTTGTAAGGCGGGGCCTTTTGAGCAATCAGCTTCAACCAACACAAAGGGGCTGGCTCTTGGGAAACGAGTTATATGGAGCACTTTGGGCGCTCTCCCATGACTGAAACATAGGCTGCATGTATGATAGCTGTACCAAGACTAAGAAGGGTGGCTCACAATGTCTGGTGAACGC
>CAYWNN010000080.1:0-4139 GCA_964459685.1 uncultured Coriobacteriaceae bacterium | reverse complement strand
ATCACATAAAAAGAACTCTACAATTATCGGGTTTACATTTGGTGCGAGTGCGAGGGAGGGCATATGGTTTCGGGTGTCATCTTCGATATGGATGGCTTAATGTTCGATTCCGAAGCTATATGGGCAAGCTGCTGGGAGCGGGTACTTCCTCAGTATGGCTATAAGTGTACTCTGGCATTTCTGCGGGACTCTCTTGGGGTGTATCGCACTCGGCAGGAAGAGATTATTAGAGAATATTGTGCACCAGACGTCCCTGCTGATGAGATCTACCTTCGAACAAAGGCAATGGTAGACGCCGTGCTTATGCATGATGTTCCTAAAAAGCCTGGGCTCGATGAGCTTTTAGCATGGCTTTCTTCGCGAGACATACCCATGGCAGTTGCCTCTTCAAGTGCTATGCATCAAATAGAAGCGTATTTACAAACAGCTGGTGTGCGCAGGTACTTTTCTGCAGTGGTATCAGGAGCAGATGTTGTGCACTCCAAACCAGCGCCCGATATATTCCTTGAAGCGGCACAACGCTTAGATATTGCTCCTGCAAACACCCTCGTTTTGGAAGATAGCTATGCGGGAGTAAGAGCTGGTGTTTCGGGTGGCTTTATTACGGTTATGGTGCCCGACCTTGTTCAACCCACCGAAGATTTATCTCGTGCAATGAATAGCTGCTGTGAGTCTTTGTTTGACGTTATTGCACTGCTTGAATCTGGAAGGCTGTGATTTGATGCTCGTTGCATCCTTTATAGGGGCTGCGCTCATTTGTGCTGTGTATTATTTCTTGAAGAAAGCTGCTGCTAGCTCGTCTGAGTCTGCGTCGGACACATTGAACTCATCTAACACAAAGCTGCCATCTTGGCTGCCGCGCCCGCAGAAGCGTTCAACCTGGGTGTGGAGTGGCATACTTTTAGCCTTTTTAGTGTTCTTAACAATCTATTGCCAGGTAGGGCTCATTGATGACGACTTGGATGCATGGCTCATCTTTGTTGGCGTGAGCGTTGTATGTTCAATTGTTGTGCTATGGCGTGAGCCGGTACAAAGATGCTTTGCCTCTCTTCACATAGGCAAGCTGCGCATAAGCTTTCTCGTTGAGCTTGTTATGTTGCTGCTTGCCTCGTATCTCACCTTTATTGTTGTCGAGATGCCTTCAAACCCCAAGCTTACCCAATTCAATCTCACGGGCATGCTCATAGAGATCACCATCTGCTTTCTCGGCCTTGCCTTTATGCACTTTTTGTTTCAGCGCAAAGGCGCAGGAGCAGCCATAGGAGTAATGCTGTTTTTTGGCTTGGGCCTGCTTGAATACTTTGTGGTTGAATTTCGTGGCGAGCCCTTAGTGGCGTCGGACGTGTTTGCACTCGGTACCGCTGCTGCCGTGGGCTTTTCTTACACCTACACCTTAAACGCAAGCTGTGTTAATGCCATTACGCTTTGCGTTGCCGTTTCTACGCTGTTTGCCTTTGTGCCCGAGCGCAACCCAGAGCGCTACCTGGCTGCTAATGCTGGGTCCAATGTCGAACCCAATGCTGAGGGCAAAAAGACTAAGCGCCTGCGCGCCGTATTGAACTGCCTGGTAGCTCTCGCCATCATGGTGGGCAGCGTAGCTGCGGTTGTTACCATCAACCTTACCGATGCCTTTGGCATAACGGTGAGCGGATGGAAGCCATTGAATAGCTACTATCGCAATGGCTTTCTCACGTCATTTATCGTTGGTGCCCAAAGCATCATCCCCAACCAGCCCTCAGGCTACTCTAACGAGGCAGCCGAAGACATCATCGCTACCTATGCCGAGGCATACGACGAGCGTATGTCGGAGGATGAGGCCTACACCCTCGCCCAAGAGCAGTTTGAAGAGCTTCAACCTACGGTTATTGTCATCATGGATGAGACCTTCTCCGATTTGTCTATTTACGAGAACCTTCATGCCGGCTACGAAGGACCCGAATTTTTTAACTCCTTCGACGAAGCCTACATGAAAGGCTCGCTCTATGTATCAGCTTATGGTGGTGGTACGTGCAACTCGGAGTTTGAGTTCTTAACGGGTGCGTCTATGGCTTATTTTGGGATAGGCGTTTACCCATACATGGTGTATGACCTCTCCGAAGCTCCAAGCATGGCGCGCCAGTTCCAGGAGATGGGCTATATCACAACAGCAATTCACCCCAACAGAGCTGCCAACTGGAACCGCGATGTGGTGTATCCGGATCTTGGCTTTGACAGCTTCCTCTCCATCGATGACTTTGAGGACCCTGATACGCTTTGCAACAAGGTAACCGATGAGGAAGTTTTCAACACGGTACTTGACCTCTTGGAGTCAAACGACGATCCACAGTTCATCTTCGCTGTTACCATGCAAAACCACTCGTCCTACAACACCGGGCTTATTCCTAATGAAGATCTTACTGAGTACTACGTAGACGGAGAAAACGATTCTGAGCTTGACGAGTACTTAGCTCTCATTACTGCAAGCGATGAGGCACTTGAGGACTTTATCGAGTCGCTTTCCGAGCTGGATACGCCTGTTGTATTGGTTTACTTTGGCGACCACCAGCCAAATATCGCCAGCGATTACAACGACAGCATCTTTGCAGACGAGGAAGACACTATTGAGCACGAGCAGCGCCGCTACCAGAGCTCCTATATGGTGTGGGCCAACTACGACATTGCTGGTGCAGAAGATCTTTTACCAACAACAACATCTGCAACGAGCATTAACTACTTAGCCGCACAGGTTATGGAGCTTATCGGAGCGCCCCTTTCGGATTATCAGAAATGTGCGCTTGAGATTCGCGAAAGCATGCCGCTGATTAACGTGGCGGGCTATATGGATAAATACGGTCAGTGGGCAGACGCAGATTCAGATGACAGCAATACGGCAGATAATCTTTACTACGATTTGTGGATGGCGCAGTACTATATGTTCTTTGGCGATGGAGTGAAATATCAGGTAGGAGCAGGGGCATCGGGCATAACGCACGTGACGTGGTAAACACGATATCTGCGCGTTGTGCTCGTAGTTTTGTGCTAACGTCCTTGAGTATATGCTCAAGGGCGGTTTTCTTTTTGAGGGGAGCTTATATGGGAGTGCTCGACGAGCTGGAAGGCATAGAGCAAGAGGCGCAAGCCGCACTCACGCAGGCGGCTACCTTAGCTGAGCTTGATGCTGTGCGCGTGCACGTCATAGGCAAAAAAGGAAGTCTTACTCAGGTACTTCGCTCTATGGGGAGTCTATCTTCCGAGGAGCGTCCCTTGGTTGGCAAGCGTGCCAACGAGATACGCACGGCTTTCGAGAGTGCCTTGGCAGCGCGAAAAGAAGAACTCAGCGCAAAGGAACTCGATGCGCGTATTGCTTCCAGCGCAATTGATGTAACACTCCCTGGTCGTGGTTTGTCTCTTGGCACACAGCACCTGATAAACCAAATACGCCAAGAGATGGAAGATGTCTTTTGTAGCTTGGGCTATACCGTAGAGGACGGCCCTCATATTGAAACCACCTATTACAACTTTACGGCGCTCAACGCTCCTGAAGATCACCCCTCTCGCTCGGCACGCGATACCTTCTACGTGGTAGACAATGCACCCGAGGGCAAGCAAGCCCAGGTGCAGGGTGAAAGCGATATTTTGCTGCGCACCCAGACATCCGGGGTGCAGGTACACGTTATGGAGCGCCAAAAGCCCCCCATCTACATGATTAGCCCGGGTACCGTATTCCGTCCCGACACAGCAGACGCCAACCACCTGCCTCAATTCAATCAAGTTGAGGGCTTAGTGGTAGATGAGGGCATCACCTTTGGCGATCTCAAAGGTACCCTCGACTATTTCTGTCGCGAGATATTTGGTGCCGACAGAAAAACAAGGTATCGTCCGCACTTCTTCCCCTTTACCGAGCCCAGCTGCGAGGTAGATGTGTCGTGCAATATTTGTCACGGGGAGGGCTGCCGTTTTTGTAAAGGTGTTGGCTGGCTCGAGATTTTGGGCTGCGGCATGGTTGACCCCAATGTATTTGAGTTTTGCGATATCGACCCTGAGCGCTATAGCGGATTTGCCTTCGGTATTGGCGTTGAGCGCGTGGCAGCGCTTCGCTACGACTTGCCCGATTTGCGCATGCTGATGACCGGTGACATCCGCTTCCTAGAGCAGTTTTA
>CAYWNN010000079.1:0-4179 GCA_964459685.1 uncultured Coriobacteriaceae bacterium | reverse complement strand
TATTCGGCGCAGCAGCTCTCAATCCAACTTATAAGGTTTTCTGTATAGCTGCCACTACGCTCACAGGGAACACATCCTGCATTCCACACAGGCGTAAAAACACAGCTTGAAACTGAATCGTATGCCTCAAGGCAGAGGGCAACATTCGCCTCATGTACCAGTGTGGTGCTGTCTTGTTGCATGCCTGTGTTAATACGCCAGTGCTGCGCCACATCGGCGGTTCCAAAACCTTCTGCCGTACTTGATAGGAAGTACAGAGGGTTGTACATATTCTGTCGCGTTTGCATATCGAAACCCATGGCATCAAGTTCAGCTAAATCGCTTGCAAAGGCTTCTGGATAGGAGGAATCCCAATCTGCGTAAGCCGCATACAGCTCTTGATTGCTCATAAGCAGCTGAGCAGTTGCCTCATCGTAGTGCAAAGACTCATTGCTATCCACACCAAAAAGCTGGTTTGTGGACTGCGTGCGCTCCAAGGCGTCGAAAGCACCCACCGCTTGAGTTGGAACGCGACAATGTCCAACATAAGCGCTCAAGTTAGCAAGGCGTGCTTCAGATGTTGTAAAGCTGAAGTCAAGCCAGCGATAGTCGGCATTTAAGGCGTTAAGGTATGCCTCAAGGCTTTCATAGCTTTGCTGATTTGTCTGCAAGTCACTTTCTGTACTCTGTGCAGCTGAAGAAGCGTCCGTGGTGCTTCCTCCTGGAAAGGCAGCTGACACCTGCGTGAGCGTTTGTATGGATATGGGTGCTTCCGCTTGCTGGGCGAATGCCGCGAAAGAATCTTCAATGAGCCTTACAAGATATTCGTAATAGCTTCCAGCGCCATATATGGCACCTTGCGTATCGTTAAGCTCCAGCAACTGCTCTGTGCTATCGCTCAAACCCAAGGTATTGAGATGCTCTGCCCACTCGTTTGCGAGATCACACGACAGCTGATAGGTGAAGGTATCTGTTGCACGGCTATCCTGCGAGCTATATTGACCCATCATCCACTCGTAGGCACCGTTTGCACTGTCGGTGGGGATGATGGGGCACCAACTCGCAGAAGCATAAATGGTATCAGAAGCAGTATTTCCCTCTATGTCATACTCGGCAGCGCCAATTTCCTGCAAATATGGCTCGAAAAGTGTTGAGTTGCCCGTCGCTCCAAGCAGCATGCTCAGTGTGCCACCCGCACCATGACCTGCTGCAATAATGTGCTCACAGGATCCGGGCAAATTGTGAGCATTCAGGCGTAAAAAGCGCACGACCGCCTTGGCATCAACCAATCCCCATGGAGCGCCTCCTGTTATGTAGGTGTTGGTTGAAGACTCATAGGCACTCGAACGTCCCCGTAAACCTGGATATACATAAATTATCCCTTGCGAGAGATAGTCGGAGATGCTTCCAGCTTCATATGATGTAGGAGCGCTCTGAGATGCAAAATCTCCCGCGTTAATAGGTATCAAAATAGGAGCAGTACTTGGTGTATAAGCTCCTATTTGTGCATCTTCTTTCACGGTACAGCTAAAAACCCTCCCGTGCGCCTTTGCTTCGAAATACGCACCGGGCACAAAAATACCCAGCGTTTCAAGGCGTTCGGAGATAGGGTTGCTACAGTAGGCAACATTGAGCTGATAGTACACATCATCGTCTTCGTTATAGCTCCAGTTACCCATGTCGATCTCAAGCTCGGTAGGTATCACAACATCTGTATCGTCCGTAGCGTCACTGCCTGCTGCTTCGCTTGTTGTAGCCTGCATATCGTCGCCTGTGGAAGCACAGCCCACAAGAGCGCTTCCTGCACCCGCAGCAGATGCAAGAGCAAGAAAGCTGCGCCTTGTAAGCGATGCGGTAGCAGAGGCTGCTTGTGTTGTGTGGGTCATGCCAGAGGCTCCTGATTGTGGTAGCGGCTCATTGAGAAGACTCTACATCTTCAAACTCGCCCAAGCGCACAATATCGTAGAACAAACATCTATGGTCATCTGGAATATAGATGTCTTGATGGTGATGACCAAAATACCATGCCTTAAACAGAAGATTGTGTTCGAGCATGTCGAACCAGTCGGTGAGCTCGTCTGGACCCTGCCATGGAATACCCTCGTAGAGCGCTGGAATAGTCGACGATGAGCATTCATGGGTAATAACGTAGTCTACCTGCCACGCATGCGCTTCAAGCTGAGCGGTGGCGCGCGCATATTCTTCTTCGCTCGGCATCTCCTGAGGCCACCAACTCTCTCCCGCTATACGGCTGGCTTTATCAATAGACGTTCCCCCACCCATGACAAATATAGAAGAGCCCTCAATATCGAAAACATAGCCGCGCATGAGGTGCAAAATCGACGGAGTTACCACATGAACATGCCCGCCATGCCATTCAACTTCGGGAAGTGAAGCAAGTGCCTGGTGATTCTCGTGATTGCCATCTACAAAGAGCGTTGTCCAAGGACGCTTATCGAGCCAATCGCGCCACCACAGCTCCTCGGCCCCGTAGTTCCATACCAAGCCAAAATCGCCCGCAACAATGAGTAGGTCATCTTTTGTGAGGGTCGCACCAAAAGGAAACTCAGAAGCAGAGAGCTTATGTATATCAAGCGCGCCGTGTATATCGCCCGTAACGAAAACGCTCACACGTACCTCACTACTTCGTAATCTGCGCCTTCATTGTCGTACACATTGTATCTATCTTGCAGTACAAATCAGAAGACACTTAGGCAAGGCTGAAGGCGAAAAGGGTGCGGCTTTGATTTATCACCCGGTCAATATCCCAAGTTTGAGTACTGCGCACGGTGGAGTAGGGGTCGTTAATAATCAACTCACCCTCATCATTTATGCCAGTAATGACGATGAAGTGTCCCGAAGTAGTGAAATCTCCCGGACCCACATTGGAGATGACCACATAGCCGTTGTTTAGATACCACTCCAGCGTGGAGGAATCCGGACTGAAGGATGCACAATTCAGCCCCAGCTCGGCAGAGATAGCAAAGAAGAAATCGGCACCGATGGTGCCCTGGTAATCCACCGCATAACCATGTTCGGTGGCATATACCCCCATATCGTAGGGCGTGAGCGAAGTATCACCCGTAAGACCCATGTACACCATGGCAAAGGAGGTGGGTCCGCATCCGGCAGCCGCGAAGGACTCAGCACAGTACTGGGTGTATCCCCAGCGTACATCCCACTGAAGAAGCAGCGGTACCGTGCCTGCCTCCACCTCTTCGTCGTAGGGTTGGCCCTCTTCCTGAGGATAGTTATCAACAAGACCAACAACGAAATCAATGGATTCGGAATCATCCACCACAAGCTTAAGGAAGCGAGAAACCTGTTCAGAGGAATCATCGCCAAAGACGGTGCCGATGGTGTTGATGATATAGGCTACCCGCCCATCGGAGGCAGCAAGGGTCTCCAGTTCGGCAACGAGCTCCTCATCTAAGTCATCGGGCACAAGTGACATGTCCGCAACCACGTCGGCGTAGGGGTCCACCTCTATCTGATCTGCCGTTTCCGACACGACCGTCTCAGAGCCGCATCGAGTTGTAATGAGCGTGATTGCCGCCACCATGACAAGGACGGTGAACAATGCCGGCATAAGCAAAGGCCCTCGGTGTGCAATCAGCGAAAACACACCGCCAGATGCCCGAAAACGCCTCCTTCGAAAGTTTGAAGCTCGAAAGTGCCTGGACGAAGGTCTTGAAGAGCGCCTGGGTGAGGGTCTCGATGGGCGACGTGATGAAGCAAAACGAGCGTTATGGCTGCCATTTGACGCGCGACTCGATGAGGCCCGCTGAGGGCGTCTGCGAGCAGTGCTATGGGAGTGTTCTGTATGCCGGGGGGTGGCTTGTCGAGCATCACGGCGCTGAGGCGTTGTTCGAGCTCTATAGCTATCCCTCTTCGTCATCGCGCCGTAAAGTTCCTTTCTCCTTTGGCTTGGCTATCGCTTGTTCGGCTACCGCCAAAAACAACTGAGTGCCTGCTCTGATGATTTCTCCAAGGTACTACACATCAACACTCACCAAACGCAATGACGTGAAATAGAACAAAAAACGCGGGAGCCGCAAAGGACTCCCGCGCTAAACCGAGCTATGAATACTATGTACTACACCTTACGAACACTTGAAGCCTGCAGCTTGCCATTCTGACCGGTGGTGATGTCAAACTCAACAGCCTGTCCCTCATCGAGAGTCTTGAAGCCGTCCATCT
>CAYWNN010000078.1:0-4229 GCA_964459685.1 uncultured Coriobacteriaceae bacterium | reverse complement strand
GTCTCAGATGCTGAGGTGCTGCAATTTGCACTTATTGAGAATCTCCAGCGCTCTGATTTAGACCCCATTGAAGAAGCGCTTGGCTATAAGCAACTGATTGAGCAGAACAAACTCACACAGGAGAAGTTGGCACAAGCAGTATCTAAGTCGCGCTCAACTATTACCAACGCCTTGCGTCTGCTAGATCTTCCTCAGCCTGTGCAGGTTCTTATGTCTTCGAAAGAGCTTACTGCCGGTCATGCCCGCGCAATACTTGCTGTGCCAACGGAGGAAGGACGTATTCGTTTAGCCAACAAGGTTGTTGAGGAAAAGTTGTCGGTTCGTCAGACAGAAAACCTCGCACCACTATATTCTGGCGAGTTTGAGGCAAACACAAGGCGTGCAGTCTCACCGAAGTCATACAAGCGCGCTGCGAAAGTTCTGAGAAGTTCCCTGGGAACTAAGGTACGTGTAAGAACAGTGCGCGGTAAAAACAAGATTGAGATTGAATTCAAGGATGAAGACGAGCTCGCGCGTCTCGTGAGCCTCATTGAAGATAGGTCATTAACAGACGCATTAAACACCTAAGCACTTAAACGCAAATCAAGTCTTAGGTTTTTATAAGGAAGGCTCAATGTGGTTTTGCTGCACAGTGTTGGGGCGGCTCTCAGCAGTGTAATATATAAGAACATATGTTCGCAGACAGACAGACAGACAGACAGATAGATAGATAGATAGACAGACAGGAAGACAAACAAGCAAAAAAGCAGCACGAGCGGTAAGCAGTGCCTATCGTCATTACCAGGAAATACAGGTAAGACTCACTTCTACTTAACTCTTGTGCCGCTGCGCAAGTTGTCCACACGCAGCATCTATATCCGTGCCGCGCGAAAGTCGTATTGTTGTCTCTACGCCAGCAGCCCTTAGTGTCCGCATAAAGGTATGAGCACGCGCCTGCGACGTTGGTTTAAAAGGAGACCCAGGAATATCGTTCAGTTGAATGAGGTTAACGTGACACAAACTGTCGCGACAAAAATTAACGAGGCTTTCTAGTTCGCCTTCTGTGTCGTTTACCCCAGCAATTAAGGCATACTCATAAGACGGGCGACGTCCTGTTTTTTGCGTATACATGGCCAAGGTGTCGTGGAGATGAACCAATGACCAGCGCTTTACTTTCGGCATAAGGGTGTTACGAGTTGTTTGTACGGCAGAGTGCAGAGAAATTGCCAAAGTAAACTGTTCTTTTTCTTGAGCAAACTTTGCAATCATAGGAATAACGCCGCAGGTAGATACCGTAATATGTCGTGCTCCTATATTGAGCGCGTCGGGGTTATTAAACATTCGGAGAGCTTTCAGTACTTCTTGATAATTAGCAAAAGGCTCACCTTGCCCCATACACACAACACTTGTAACAGGGGAGCCAAAATCCTTTTGCACATGAGCTACCTGAGCGAAGATTTCTTCGGCAGTAAGAGAGCGGACAAGTCCGGCGGCGCCCGTTGCACAGAATGCACAACCCATGGCACAACCCGCCTGAGATGACACACATACACTTAAACGATGAGCTGAGGGCATCCCCACACACTCAACAGTTGTTCCATCAAGGTACTGTAAAAGATATTTTCGACTGCCATCTGCAGAAGTCTGACAAGCAAGCTCAGTAGCCCCACCCACAACATAGCGCTCAGCAAGCTCGGACTTGAGCGCCTTGGGAATGTTTGTCATATCCTCAAACGAAGTCGCAGCTCGCTTCCAGAGCCATTCTTCCATTTGTTTCACGCGAAACCGGGGCTGACCTCGCGTGCCCAACTCCTCTTCAAGCTGAGTATGCGTGAGTGTGCGAATGTCTTGTTTAAGCGTTGTCATAATTTCACCACGTGTTCTATAGCAGCGAAGTGCCAGTATAAGAGTATCCTGATTACAGGGCTTTCGTTTAAGTCTAGCGGAGCGCCTCGATGGAGAAGCACAATAAAGGAGCACATATGCCATCTCACAACATCACAGATCAACGCATTGTTGTACTTACCGGCGGTTGGTCTGATGAGCGTGAAATAGCCTTTGCATCAGCACAACACTGCGTAAAAGCTCTTAGAGAAGCGGGCTTTCAAACAGTTGAGCAGCTCGACATCGCCTCTCCTACCTTTGTGAGTGATTTGCTTGCGGGTAACTTCGATGTAGCTTTCATCGCACTGCACGGAGAACACGGTGAAGACGGCTGTATTCAGGGCCTACTCGAAATTCTTCATATTCCCTATACCTTCTCGGGGGTAACTGCCTCAGCTGTTGCCTGTGACAAAGCACTTGCAAAGACAGTATATAAAAACTACAACATTCCAACTGCGGCAGATATCATCGTTCAACCAGGAGAAACCATTAGCCCTCAACAAGTACACGACATATGTTCTGAGCTCGGGCTACCCCTATTTGTTAAACCAACAACTAATGGATCGAGCTACGGCATTACCAAGGTAGTTCAAGAAGACCAACTCGTTGAAGCCATTCAACTTGCAACGCAAAATGGAACGCCCGCACTTCTAGAGTCCTGCGTCGTGGGAACAGAGGTGACGGTAACGGTTCTAGGCAACAGCTCTGCCCGCGCACTGCCAGTGATAGAGATTGTGAGCGATGGGGGATTTTACGATCTCAAAGCCAAGTATGAGCCTGCCGAGCTACATCACATCATTCCTGCGCGCCTACCACCAGAAAGCTATGAGCAAGTACAAGAACTAGCGGTGCGAGCGCATCAAGCACTGGGATGCCGAGGTGCGTCTCGCAGCGACTTTATTATTCAGGAGGACCAAACGCCGGTCATCTTGGAAACAAACACTATCCCAGGCATGACAGAAACCTCACTTATGCCAGACGCGGCGCGCCATGCAAACATAAGCTTCCCAGCGTTTTGCCGAATGCTAGTAGAACTTGCGCTTGAAGATACATCCGCGCCCAAAGACGCATAGAGCAGAAACGAACAGCAAGGTGATACACCACGGCAATAAAACAAGCTTAGACGACCTGTTTTTACCGGATACTCCAGAGGCGATACAACAGCTATACAAAGCTTTTATTGTTGAAGCCCAAGAGCGTGAGTTTGGTCCTCTTACAACAGACATTATTGTGCTCGATACCGAGACAACAGGGCTGTCTTTTCGTTCAAGCGAGCTCATTGAAGTTGCTGCAGTTCGCATGGCGGGAAGCTCAGTTGCCAAAAGCTTTCATAGCTATGTAGCCCCGCACCAAGACATCCCAAAAGAAATTCAAAAACTCACCGGCATTACCAATGACGATGTAAAAGATGCACCCCGAGCAAAGCAAGTCGTAACAAAGTTATCTCGCTTTGTGAGAGGGCTGCCAGTGTTGGCACATAACGCCGAGTTCGACCGCCATTTTATCGAAACGGTACGCGATGCACCGAGCGTCTCAGATTATTGGATAGACACTCTCACGCTTTCGCGTATTGCCCTGCCATGTCTTGCGTCCCATCGCCTTGCAGATCTTGCCTCAGCCTTTCAGTGTGCGGGCGTATCACACCAAGCCTTAGACGACGTGGCGGCACTTTGTGGTGTTTGGCGTGTTATTTTATGTGGCTTGTCCCACCTCCCAAAAGATGTACTCGCACTATTTGCCAAGCTGCATCCAGAAGTAGACTGGGTATATCGAAGCATTTTTTCCTATCTTGCCCAAGCGCAGGGCGTCGATCACCTCGATCTCCCACATATCCGTAAGGAATTGTTGCGCGAAAGTACTCGGCCATCTCGTACAGATGCCTTCGAGTTGTCTCATCCACTCACAACACTCGAGACCGCGGAAATCCGTGAGGAGTTTGATGAAGGCTCTACTGTGTCGCAGATGTACGAGGCCTACGAGCGGCGAGAAGAGCAAATAAGCATGGCTGAGCAGGTACTGGATGCTCTTGCCACGTCTACACATCTTGTCGTGGAGGCAGGTACCGGAGTTGGCAAGTCGGTTGCCTATCTGCTGCCCTTGGTATACACAGCTCAAATGAACAATATTACGGTTGGGGTGGCAACAAAAACCAACGCCTTAGCCGACCAGCTCATAACTCACGACCTGCCAGCACTCAATAAAGTTATTCCTGGTGGCGTGACATTTTTTAGCTTGAAAGGCTTCGAGCACTATCCATGCCTACATCGAGTATTGAGCGCCTGCGAAAAAGACCTTCCGCTTGATCAAGTAGGCGAAACTTCACGACCCGATTGGGTGATAGAGCAAGACATGCTCAATGCCATAGC
>CAYWNN010000077.1:2301-4345 GCA_964459685.1 uncultured Coriobacteriaceae bacterium | reverse complement strand
GCACCCAGCTAAAGAGTTCTCTCATCTCTTCTTCGCTTTTGAGGAAGAACTCCGTACCTTCCATGTGGTACACCGAGGTGTCGTTGATATCGGCTGCCTTGCCAATGCAGTCAAGCACCAGCTGAGTTTGAGCTTCATCGCGAGTAAGGTAGTGCACATCGTTTGTAGCCACAATGCCAATGTCAAGCCTGTGCGCGAGTGCAACCAGCTCTTCGCTGAGGCGACGATCGCTCAAGCCTCCGCTGTACGACAGTCCATGGTCTTGAATTTCAATGTAGAAGTCATCGCCGAAGATCTCCTGGAAGCTGCGCGCCCAGCGCTCAGCCTCAGCTACATTTCGCTGCTGGATGAATTGAGGGATGATGCCTTGTACACAGGCAGAGGTACATATAACGTCTTCGTGGTAGCGACGCAGCATATCGAGGGTGGTGCGGGGCTTGTAATAAAACTGATCGATAGCCGCTTCGCTCATCATCTTCATAAGATTGGTGTAGCCGGTCTCACTCTTTGCTAAAAGAATGAGATGATAGCGATGCTGTTTTGCCGCCACCTTCTCAATCATGTCGTCGGTAATAAAGTATGCTTCACAACCAAAAATAGGCTGAATAATTGGTGGCACTACATCGTCGAGGCGGCTGCGCCGCTGGAAGCGTGACATATCTCGCTCCCACTGCGCATGCGCCCGAGAAGTAAAAGGAATACCCCCTGCATCTTGGCTGGGCTCCTGAGGAATTTGCCCTGCTTGGAAGGCAGCAACATCGAGCTCCCATTGCTTATAGATATCGGTATGCGTGGTATATGCGCGACAGGCGATATCGAAGTCGGGCACACCGTACAAATAGCCATGATCGGTAAGCGCTATGGCAGGCATGCCTAGCTCAACAGCACGCTCAACGAGCTTATCGATGCGAGTAGCTGCATCGAGCAAGGAAAACTCAGAGTGGTTATGTAGATGAACAAATGCCATAGAAAGCCCTCGTCTTGGTCATGTCACATATCGAAGGTGTTGTGCTGCACACATCGCGGTGCTACACACAAGCTTATGCTGCACACATTGTTGTGCTTCGCACGCTGCTCACGATGCAACATCCTCTTCGGTGAACTCATAGCTTAAAACAGTAGGCTCACCCAAGCTGTCTGTACGCTCAACACATACAAATTTACAAACTATCTCACTAAAGCCTCGCATGCTTAACACCTGCGCGTATAAAGCAGCTTGTTGTTTGTGATGAGCGTACAGCTCATCGTCACTTTGGCTCTTATTACCTGTTTTGTAATCGATGACGAGCGCTTTGTTCCCATCGGATGCCAGCAGATCGATATAGCCCTCTGCATAGGTACCATGTTCGCAGTTAACTTGAACAAAGAACGGCACTTCACAAGCTATATGCGGCCAAGCTAAAACTTCTTTGCAAAGCTGCGACGTGCTCCATACATGAAGCGCTGCCGCTAAGCGCTGCTGCGCCTTTTTCTTTAAGGACCAGGTTTTTGCACTTGCGGCAATTTGGGCTTCTGTTGGTTGGCGACCAGATTCAACCATGGCCTGAGCCAGCTGATGGAATGCAGAGCCTATTGAAGTAGCCTTATCCTCATCTTTGCCTCTTTCAAGCTCAAAAGAGGAAGCTATGTCAGCAGAAGCACCAGCATATCTGCCGGTGTCGGGATGCGTGGAAGCTTCTGTCTCCTGTTGTGCGGCGGCAAGCGATGAGTAGCTAAAGATGTCGCGCGCCTCGGTGTAGACCTGCGCTGAACACAAAAGATGCGCCAATGCTTCTTCGGGCTCTTGAGCATAGATGTCAAATGTTGAAATTTGCGTGCTCTGCACGTCTTGCTGATGTTGCGCAGCTCCCTGTTCCTGCGTCGCTTGCTTGCTCAGTGCATCTTTAATCTCTGCACAGCTGCTATAGCTTCCTTCTATCTCAGGGATAGCTCCTCCTGAATCTATGCTGTAGCCCTCTTCGGCAAGAGAGAGTAATAGGCGCTGTGTTTGGAAGATGTACTTCTGGGAGCTATCCGCCCCCGGGAAGACGTAGTCCACCTCATG
>CAYWNN010000077.1:0-2201 GCA_964459685.1 uncultured Coriobacteriaceae bacterium | reverse complement strand
AACATGTCCGAGCTGGCATCGTAAGGCACATAGGCACAGCGCACTTCACCCTCATGCGCATCAAGCTCAAGACCCGCAACTGAATTTTTGGCGCTGCCCCACCACTCCGACACAGCCACAATCTCAAACTCTAAACCCTTAGAAGCGTGGATGGTCATAACACGCACCGCTCCGCCCTTGGCTCCCGCAAGGGAGGCAGGTCCTTCTTGGCTCACGGCAAGCCACTTGCGAAACTCTAGTGCTGCACGCGACAAACCAAGCTTTCCATCGAGGATAAGCTCATCGATGAAACGAATTGCAGCAAGTACATTTGCAAGCACTGCGCGCCCTTCAGGACCCTGTGCTTCGAGTCGAGCCATCCAGCCCGATTCACGCACCACAGCCAACAACACGTCGGCAATACGCCAAGTTCTCGAACGCTCCGCTGCGCGTTCCAGCACATCACGCGCACGGCAAAGCTGTGCAGAAGGCGTACAAGCATCCATAAATTCGAAGGAGAAAAAGCCTGCATCTATGCCGCGCTTAGCAGGAGCTGGCTGTGTTTGCTGCATCTTTGTTGCAAGTGCAAGTAAATCATCTGCACTAATGCGGAACATGTCGCCGGTAAGCACCGCAAAAAGTCCGTTCTCGGTATCGTGCGGATTGGCTAAAAAGTCCATAAGAGCGGCAATTTGCAATACCTCTTCACGCGACGAGAAGGTAGAGCCGCCACTTACCACACAGTCAAGGCCAACAGCTCTCAGTGCTTCGAGGTAGGTATCAACATTGGTGAGCTTTCCAAGCAGCAGCACCATATTGTCGGCAGAAGCTCCTGCCTGCCTATACTGTGCAAACTGGTGAGCCACCTGTGCAGCAAGAACATAGCGACGTTCGTCAGCTGAAGCTGCAGATCTTCCTTGCTTTTGTGCACTCAGCAAAAGTACCTGTGCTCGTGGACTATTGTTAGCAAGCAAACTCGTTTGCTGGGCTCCCGGAATAAGCGGCATAAAGTCTTCAAGCACGCCATGACCTAAACATGCCGCAACGAATGCCAAGACATCGACATGGCTTCTAAAGTTTTTATCGAGCTTGATAATGCTTGAAGCGTCGCTGTTTTTCTCTCGTGTGCGAAACACCTCAACATCTGCGGCGCGGAAACGATAGATAGACTGCTGAGCGTCGCCAACTGTTGTGAGATGCTGTGCCTTATCTCCCGAAAGCAGCTCGATAAGCTCCACTTGCTGGGCATTGGTGTCTTGAAACTCGTCCACCATAACCAGCTTGAACCTATTGCAGTACAGCTCTGCAATATGCTTGTGCTTGCGTAATGCGTCCAAGGCATAGGCAATAAGGTCGTCATTGTCGAGCACCCCTAATGCCTGTTTGCGCGTTCTATAGTCCTCATCAATCATTTTGCCTATAGCGATGAGATCTTCGCGCACAGCCTGTGAGCTGCTCAGCAAAACAGCCAAGAGCAGCTCGCTGTGTGCATCATGCACAGATGTTGCCGCCTCTTTTACTTCGCCCGAGCCGTAGTTGCGTCGCGGACGGTGAAAAGCCTTGACGAGCTGAGCAAGTTCATCTGGTGTGGAACTATCTTTAGTTTGAGCCCATACGCGATAGGCTTCGATGTCTTCGTGAATACGGGCTATATCTTCTTCTGCAGATGATAGCTTCCTGCCTTTTGCGTATGCACACACAAGCTCGAACCACTCTTGTAGCAGCTCAATATAGGACTGCAGCATGGCATCTATGTCGTCTGGAGTTCCTGGAAAATACAGCGAATCAAAGCCGCAAGACGCGTTCGCCGCAGCGTTTCTCAGCTCCATTGCCATGCTCAGCTCTATTGCAGTAGCTGAAGCGGACCTAGCTCTTTGCGATATGGGCAAGGACGCAGCAAAGTGCTGCCTCGTGTGCTCGAAGAGTTTTTGTTCTTCAATAGTTTTGTATACCTGGTTTTGAGCTTTCTCTAGAAGTTCGCTTTGCAGCACGGGGGAAATCATCTCAAAAAGCGGATCTACCTTGAGTTCTAAGGCATGACGACGCACAATACGCGCGCACATGCTATGAATCGTGCTAATCCAGGCATTGTCTATTTGTAAGGCTAAATCCTCGCGTGATGCCCTATGAAGCTGTGTGCGTACTTTTTCACGAATCTCTGCTGCAGCAGCATCGGTAAAGGTAATAATCAACAGCTGGTCAATCGAGCTTAAATACGGGGA
>CAYWNN010000076.1:0-4360 GCA_964459685.1 uncultured Coriobacteriaceae bacterium | reverse complement strand
TGTAGTCTACGGTGCGCCCAATTTCTTCCCCCATTGCAAGCGGAATCTCAACTTGACCGTCGAGGTATGCTTCAATTTTTTCAAGGACGTCCTCGTCCATTTTGGAGCCGCTTTTATCGACAAGCTTTATACCGTTATCGGTATACGAGTTATGCGAAGCGGAAACCATAATGCCGCAGTCGAACTGCCCATCGACCACCTCGTAGCTCACACCAGGTGTTGGAATAACATGCAGCATATAGGCATCAGCGCCACTTGCCACCAGCCCTGCCACCAGCGCCGACTCGAACATATAGCTTGAACGGCGGGTATCCTTGCCAATAACTACGCGAGCTTTTCTATCTTGGCTTGCACCGTAGTACCAGCCAACAAACTTGCCGATTTTAAAGGCGTGATCTACCGTAAGTCCCTCGTTTGCGCGCCCGCGAAAACCATCGGTTCCAAAGTATTTCATTACGTCAGCCCCTTAGTCAGACCCAGTGGCAGTCGTTCCCTGATAGCAATCCTTACCTGACATCCGCCTCTGCTAGGCTCACATCCTTAGCAAAAAGGCCCGCCGACACCTTCGGCGAGCCTTGTGTGCACGAGATGTCTCAGTACCCAAACATTAACGCTTGGAGAACTGAGGACGCTTGCGCGCCTTCTTAAGACCGTACTTCTTACGCTCAACGGCACGCGGGTCGCGGGTAAGGTAGCCCGCCTTCTTAAGATCTGCACGATAATCGCCAGCTTCAAGCAATGCACGCGCAATGCCAAGGCGCACTGCCCCCGACTGACCATTCACGCCGCCGCCAGTGCAGGTGGCAACAACATCGAAATGACCAACAGTATCAGTAACACGGAACGGTGCAAGAGCGTTATCGACCAGTTGCTTGCGCCCAAAATACTCAAGCGCCTCGCGACCGTTAATGGTAACGTTACCGGTGCCCGGCATAATGCGTACGCGAGCAATGGCTTGCTTACGACGGCCGGTGCCGTAATACACTGCTTTGTTCTCAGCCATCGTTAGGCCTCCAGATCAATCTTTGTGGGGTTTTGTGCTGCATGCGGGTGCTCAGAGCCTGCATACACCTTAAGCTTGCGAAGCTGCTTGCGACCAAGAGTAGTTTTAGGCAGCATGCCCTTTACTGCGTGTTCAACAACGCGCTCGGGATGCTTCTCCATGGCCTCAAGATAGCTTTCCGACTTAAGTCCGCCCAAGTACCCACTGTGACGGTAATAGCGCTTTACTTGGTCCTTGTTGCCAGTGAGACGTACCTTGCTGGCGTTAATAACAACCACGAAATCGCCGGTGTCGGTATGAGGGGTAAAGTTTGGCTTATGCTTGCCGCGCAAAATCATTGCAACGCGAGTGGCAAGACGACCAAGAGTCATGCCATCGGCATCAACAAGCACCCAAGAACGCTCAACCTCACCAGGCTTAGCATAGGCAGTTGATTTATTCACCTGTTCCTCCAACATGCGTGTTAGTACGCTGAGCGCTGGACCGCACAGCGTCGTGTCCTTTTTCAGAGATTACGGGGCTCTGCAAAAGAAGCTCTAAGAGTGTACACCACCTTGAACACAAACACCAAGGTTATTCGCGCTGTTCCAAGCGTTTTCACAACTCTTATGTATCTGCGCGCGCAGGCGCCTTCTCTGTGCTTATGCAGGTATACTTTTCAGGAATCTTTTCACCGATCACATCTTGACCTTAGGCACCATGAGGTCAAATATCGCAATGCGACGATACGTGCAAACAAAGGAGTGAACATATATGAACGTACGTGCTGCACGCCTGCACGGTAAAAATGACATTAGGATTGACGAGTTTGAGCTGCCCAGCATTAAGGACGATGAGATTCTCGTAAAAATCGTTACGGATTCTGTGTGCATGTCTACCTACAAGATGGCTATACAAGGTAGCGACCACAAGCGTGTTCCCAACAACATTGCAGAGCACCCAGTAATATGTGGCCATGAGTTTGCTGGCGATATTGTTGAGGTCGGCTCGAAGTGGGCTGATAAGTTCGCACCTGGCATGAAATTCGCCATTCAATCCAACATGCAAAATGGAGAGCCTTGGTCGCCTGGCTACTCTTATGAGTTTTCCGGCGGCGACGCAACATATTGCATCATTCCTGCAGAGATTATGGAGTGCGGATGCTTGCTGAAAAACACCTGCGATGCCTATTACAAGGCCTCAATTACTGAGCCCATGAGCTGCAACATTGGTGCCTTTCATGCCTCCTATCACACAAGGCCTGGGGTATATGAGCACGATATGGGCATAAAGGAGGGCGGCAACCTCGCACTCATCGCAGCAGCAGGACCTATGGGCTTAGGTTCTCTCGTCTATGCCTTACATGCAGAGCGCAAACCAAAGCGCATTGTGTTAGCAGATATCTCCGAAGAGCGTCTCGAACGCGCTCGCGAACTATTCAAGCCCGAAGAAGTACGTGCCCAAAGCGGCATCGAGCTTCACATCGTCAATAACGGCACACTGGATAATCCCGTTGAGGACCTACGCAGCTTCACCGGCGGCGCTGGCTTTGATGACGTGTTTTGCTATGCCCCCGTTGCCCCTGTAGTAAGCCTGTGCGATGCCCTGCTTGGAAACGATGGCTGTCTTAACTTCTTTGCAGGCCCTGTCGACCACGAGTTCTCAGCTCCCATGAACTTCTACAACGTGCACTACGAATCAACGCACGTTGTGGGAACGTCGGGCGGTAGCACCGCGGATATGATAGAAAGCCTTGAACTTGCGGCAAAGGGCATGGACCCCTCCGTCATGATTACGCACATTGGCGGGCTTGATGCGGTACCTGAGACGCTGCTTAATCTCCCTAATATCCCCGGTGGCAAGAAGCTCATCTACACACATATTGATATGCCACTCATCGCCCTTGATGATTTCCGTGCACAGGCTGAAACAGACGAACGCTTTGCAGGTCTTGCCGATTTGGTTGAAGCAAACAATGGCTTGTGGTCTGCCGAAGCTGAGAAGTACTTGCTTGCTCACTGGGATGCCAGCTAACTAGCGTGAAGCATGCCGTGTCATCACACGGCATGCTTCTATACGCAAGGCGCCCGCTGTTGCGAAAGTACTAAAGGAAGTGCCTTCATGATTTACACCGTTACGCTTAACCCCGCGATGGACAAAACGGTTCAGGCGCCAAACTTCAAAGTTGATGCAGTAACACGTATTACCAGCGTGCGCTATGATGCCGGCGGCAAAGGCATCAATGTTTCGAAGGTGCTCGCCCAGCTTGGCTCATCGAGCAAGGCCATTGCCATTCTTGCGGGTAATACGGGACAAGCCATCCAAGAGCGTTTGGTGGCAGATGGCATAGATTGCCTGCCCTTTATGGCTGAGGGAGAGACGCGCACTAACCTCAAAGTTATTGACCCTGTTGCCAATACTCACACCGATATAAACGAGCCAGGACCCCAGATAAGCCAAGCCTTCCTCGACGATGTACTTCATGAACTCTGCACCCTCATTCATGCAGGCGATATTGTTGTGCTTTCTGGGAGCGCCCCTGCAAACTGCACGGACGACATATATCAGGTATGGGCTCAGCAAGTCCAAGCACAAGGCGCAAGGGTGTTTCTCGATGTAGATGGCGCAAAGCTTGCCTCTGGCCTTAAGGCCAAGCCCTTCCTGGTAAAGCCGAACGAGGTTGAACTTGGCACCATTCTTGGGCGCGAACTGACCTGCGATGAAGAAGTAGCACAGGCTGCACGCCAGTTGGTAGATGACGGTGTTGCATGCGTCGTTGTATCTATGGGAGCTGCGGGCGCCATATGTGCCACCCGTCAGAAAACACTTAAAGGCATAGCACCAAAGGTGAAGGTAGGCTCTACTGTTGGTGCTGGAGACTCTGTTGTTGCGGCACTAGCATATGCTTTTGAGCGCGACTATTCGCTTGAGGAGAGCCTGCGGCTTGCCATGGCATGTGGGGCTGCAAACGTTATGGAGCAGGGCACGCAAGCTGCTAAAAAATCTGCAGTGGATGCCCTTATCGATAAAGTCGAGATTAACGAGCTTTAGAGCTTCGGTGTTTGGGGCTTTTAAGCGTCCCCCATATTCAAACGAGGAGAAGTAAGGGCTTCATGCTCGACACATTAACGCGAGGTACCCGCGCAGACTGCAGTGCTACGCACTGAAAGATCTGCGCTGGGTACCTCGCCCCAAATGTACCTAAATCGCGCATGGTGCCCAGCGTCAGAGTTTCGGCGCAAAGCGCCGCACTCAGAGCTGGGCACCTAGCCCCAAAGGTTTGAAAATGAAAAAGGCCAGAACCATAAGGTTCTGACCTGCTGTTTTTGGTGGAGGCGCGGAGAATCGAACTCCGGTCCAAAGCAAACTCCTGACAGG
>CAYWNN010000075.1:0-4385 GCA_964459685.1 uncultured Coriobacteriaceae bacterium | reverse complement strand
CATTATGTTTCTCCTGAACAAACCCAAGGTAAAGAACTTGGTCCTACTACCGATATCTACTCACTTGGCATCGTTATGTACGAGGCAGCAACGGGGCAAGTCCCCTTCCAAGGTGACGACTCCATTGCTGTCGCTCTCAAGCAGGTAAACGAGCAGCCAGTTCCTCCCAGCCAGCTTAATCCTCATGTGGATGCAGCTCTTGAATCCATCATTTTGAAGTGTATGCAGAAAGACCCTGCTGCACGTTTCCAGTCGGCAGATGAGCTAGCCGCAACTCTGTCCGACTACTTGCAAGGACATAGCGTAGCAGCTGCAACCGCAGTACTTGGTGGAGCTTCCACCACCCAGGTGATGAATCGCCCAAGTCAAACTACGGTGCAAGGCGTGCTACCTGCAAACGCCACCCACACACAACGCCAAACTGCAACTGAAGAGGCTGAGGAGCGCGAGAAAAAGCGCAAGCGTCGTCTCATTATTGGTATTGTGTGCGGCCTTGTTGCGCTCGGCATTATTGCTGCTGTTGCATTTTCACTCATCAATAGCTCATCAGACGTTATACGCATACCAAACCTCGTTGGTCTTACCGAGGAGGCCGCTGTTGAATCCATTGAAAGCAGTGGTTTTGAAGTAGGCGATATAACCGAAGATTACTCGAGCGACGTTGCCGAGGGTCTCGTTATGAGCCAGGACCCCAGCTATGGGGAATCTGCAGCTGAAGGCACTGCTATTAACCTGGTGATTTCTCTTGGCGCAGAACCAGCAGGTGAAGTGGAAGTGCCCGATCTTACCAACCTTACCCCCACCCAAGCTGAAAATGCCCTCACTAGGGTTGGCTTAGTAGGTAAGGCGGGCGACTCGATCTATTCCGACGATGTTGATACCGGACGCGTTGCCGACCAAGACATCGATCCTGGTACAACCGTAGAAGCCGGCACTACTATTACCTATTACCTCTCGCAGGGTCCCGAGCCCATTTCGATTCCTAGCGTGATTGGCTATAGCTACAGCACGGCTATTAGCATGCTTGAATCAGCTGGTTTTGATGTAAATGTACAGAGCACTACTACAACCGACTCTGCAAGCAATGGGGTTGTATACAACCAGTCGCCTTCCTCAGGTAGAACAGCGAGTCGCGGCGATACCATAACGATTTACTACTACGTGTATCAGGCGCCTGCTGCTACCACCGACACCAGCACCAGTGGTGGCGATGAGTCGAATAGCGGTACGAGTACAAGCTCTGAGTAAGTAATGGGTGCGCACAGCGCCGGGCTTTAAGGATGAAGCTTGGCATTGTGCGTACGAGCCGCCACAAACCAGCGTCCGCGCTCCCACCAAAGTGTGCGGCGAATCTCTTTGCGCCCCTGTTTAAATGTTACTTCCCAACCAATAAGGCGGGTACCGCGCTCCCAGCGACCAAGCTCACGAACAAGCAACGATGCTGCCACCTTAAAACGTCTGCCATCGGGCCAGATCACTTCCAAGGGACGGGTTTCTCCTTGCTCGTCTGTCTGTGCTACCACATGTAAGTAGATCCTGTTGGCGGGCAATGGTGCCCCGCTCGTACCTGCAAGAGAGTGCGTATGTTCTTGCGGGTTCGTGTGCGCAGGCGTATGCTGTGTCCGCTCTACGTTCTGCTCTGCAGTTTGTTGTTCATGCTGCTGTGCATACTGTTGGGTATATTCAGACACCATCTGCTCATAGCCCGTAAGTGCGGCGAAGGGTAAAAACTGCGCTGCACGATCGTGACTACGCCGAAAAGAGCCTGTGTGGACGCCAGTACGCCCATCATCGCCGCCCGTGTTTTCAGCCATATTGTTACCCGCATTGTTAGCCACGATGGCCACCTACCTGATGCGCACGCATGAGCCCGGTTGCTCCTGGGCGTAAATCAATGCCTTTAAATAGTGCTGCTTTGCCAAAGCGTTCACGTACTGCAAGTTCAGCCTGTGCTAACTGGTATTCTTGCGCCTGTCGAGCACCTGCTCCAAAAAGTGTTGCCTGGGCGCATTGGGCATTGGTGAGTCCCGTCAGTGCAATACCTAAACGACGAATAGGACGGCTAGTATCTACCATGTCGTGCCATGCAGAAGAAATTGCTTCCCACAGTGTTGCTCGAGAGTCGGTAGGATATGCAAGGTGACAACTGGTAGATGCACCACGTGGCTGTTCGTTGCTATCGCGCCAGGCATAGCCACACGAAAGCGCCACTCCTTGGCATGCGCATCCACGCTGTATGAGTTCTAGCACGGAGGTATTACACATCTCTTCTAGCACGAGCAGCGCTTCATCCGCGCAGTAGTCGCGAGTAAGCACCTGGCTCGTGCTAATGGAATGCTCTTTTGCCGTATACGATTTGATGTCTTGCAGGGTGCACGATTCACGACCCCACGCATGATCCAACAGCACATCTGCCTTCACCCCAAACTCAGAGCGCAGCTCGCACAGCGGAATGCGCGTTATGCCCCACATATCTTGAACGCCCCAGCGTGCGAGGCGGCGCGCAGTGCCTTGAGCAATACCCCAGATATCAGTGATGGGACGGTGGTGCCATACCTGCTGTTGAAAGGAGGTCTCATCGAGCAGACCAGTGTGGTCTTCTTCGTGTTTGGCAAACAGATCGAGCGCCACCTTCGACAAAAATAGGTTGGTGCCAATACCCGCCGTCGCACTCACTCCTGTTTCTTTAAGCACGCATGCCATAAGCATCCAAGCAAGCTCGCGAGCGCTTCTGTTGTACAGGCGCAGATAGGGTGCGGTATCGATGAAGCATTCATCGATTGAATACACATGAATGTCTTCAGGAGCAAACCAGCGCAGGTAAATGCTGACTATTTGGGCAGATACCTCCATATAACGACGCATGCGTGGGCGCACCTTAAGGTAGCTAAGATGAGCGGGGATGTCGCGCACACGCGGACGGGCAGGGCAGCCTTTGGCTTTAAGCGATGGGGATACCGCCAAGCAAATAGACCCCTCACCTCGAGTGGGATCGGCAACTACAAGATCGCAGGTGAAAGGATCGAGTCCTCTGTCGGCGCACTCTACCGAGGCATAGAAACTTTTAAGGTCGATGGCAATATAGCGGTGTGTTTGCGTCACCTGCGCGTCTTCAAATGGTGTGGTCTGCGCATCCATGAACATCCCCTCTGCCTGTACGCATGTTGGTGGAGCTATGAATGCCTGCTCCGGCTACCTATAGCTCCATAAAAACATACGAACAAATGTTCTTAGCAATACTATACTGCCATAGATGCCAGACATAAAGAACTAATTGCTACTGAGCGTTCTTGTTGAATTCCTCTTTGAACGCTTTAAACATGCTTTTTGTTCTGCCGAGCTGACGTCCAACAACAGAAGCTGCTTGTTGAGCTACTTGAGCGGCTGATGAGTCCTGCGGCTCTTCATCGCTATACGTAGGATTTTGGGCACCTTTTTGGTTAGTGGTATGGCTGATGCGCACATCTTCTGCAGGCAGCTCTTTGTATTCGGGCTCATCTTGTGTGGCTTCTCGATAGCTGTGTCGCGCCTTTGCGATAAGCCTGCCTGCATTGTGCGTTCCTAGCTCATAGCTTTCGCCAGCTTTTGCGGCAGCTTTGTGACCCATTTCTTTGGCCTTAGCCCCAATTTCTGTGCCCTTTTCCTTGGCGCGTGCAGTAAGTTCACCAGCACGCTCGGCGGCTCCGCCGGAATGGTCAAGGCTTGCGGCTTCATCGTCCACTACTAAATAGCCATCATCTGCTGGGTCATACCCTACAAGCATGCCCGAAGGAATGTTAACGAGTCCAAGCAGCGAAGAAGAGAAGCTACCTTCTCCTACCCCGAGGAAGGCAACGCGCCCACTTTCAAGGTCGAAGCGGACATCTGACACATAGCCAAGCTTTTTGCCTGCGCGCGTACGTACGTCCATGCCCGTCCATATAATGCATGCGTCCCAATTGATATTGAGACGCTTGCAAGCTGCTTGATTGAAGTATTCCTTGTGCTCCGATATCAAGATGTGGCTATCGTTAAGCTCTTTGATGCCATCGAGCGTACAAAAGAGATCGTCGCGTTTCACCATACCCGCAACATCAGGTCTGCGGATGAGCATGCCTACAACTGTTTTGCCATTCGGCGCAAACACAAGTTGGCTGAGTTTGCCAATGCGCTTGTGAGACGCTGTCTGTGCGCTATCTGCGCGCGTGCTGGCTGCGTCCTTTTTCTTTTGCGGACGTGGTTGTACAACACGCAATCCTTGTAGCTGAGATAAGGTAACGATGCGCATGCAGCTACATCCTATGCCAAGTCATCTCCATCTTGTGTGGAGCTGCTTGTGTCTGGAAATGCAGCGCCAGCATACTCCGAACTTGAAGTGTTCGTTGCTGATGAAGTTATGACGGTTT
>CAYWNN010000074.1:0-4524 GCA_964459685.1 uncultured Coriobacteriaceae bacterium | reverse complement strand
ATTTGTTCACAAGCTTGATGTTACTCTTGTATGAGGGAGGATTGAAGGAGAGGAACACTTATGAAGACCTTAGGCAGCAATTTAGCACAGGGGGTTTATGCGTAGCTTAACTGTGTACCTCAAGGGATATACCAAAGAATGCATTCTTGCCCCCACCTTTAAGTTTTTGGAAGCTGCATTTCAGCTTGCGACACCCTATGTGGTAAGCCTGATAGTAGACCGTGGCATTTCATTGATGGATACAGGCTATATTGCGCTTTGTGGAAGCTTATTAGTGATTCTGGCATGCGTAGCTTTGCTCTGCGCGGTATGTGCGCAGTATTACTCTGCCAAGTTGGCGAGTGCCTTTGGCACACGACTTCGCAATGCGCTTTTTGCGCACGTAGCTTCACTATCTCAGCGAGAGCTTACCAAGCTTGGACAGGCAAGCCTTATTACGCGCATTACCAACGATACGCTTCAGGTGCAAAACGGCGTCAACATGTTTTTCCGCCTCATACTGCGCTCGCCCTTTGTGGTATGTGGCTGTATTGTTATGGCCTTTGTTATCGATGGAATGCAAGGCCTTATCTTTGTCGCATCTGTAGCATTGCTGGGTCTCATTATTGCCGTGCTTATGCGCATACCCATTCAGGGCTTTGTGAGGGTACAGGAGGGCATTGATGCTATCCAGAGTCGCACCCAAGAAAATTTATATGGTGTGCGCACCATTCGAGCATTTCGGCGTGAAGGTTTGGAACAAGAACGCTTTTCCCGCGAAATAGACGATCTCTACATGAAGCAAGTACATGTGGGGCGTATTACTGCGCTTATGAATCCTATTACCTATGTGGGCATTAACCTCTGTTTGATTGCCGTTATTGCAACAGGAGCCATCCAGGTAGATACCGGCGTCCTAACATATGGCTCTGTCGTAGCCCTTGTTAACTATGTTGCTCAAATTCTTACGGAGCTTGTAAAGCTGGTAGATTTTATTGCACTTATGTCGCGCTCTCTTGCGAGCGCAAAACGACTAGAGCATTTGTTTACTGTGAAGAGCTCCATGCAAGAAGGGACTATTGATAATGTTTCTGGCGAGGCATCCTTAAGTATCTCCGATGTTAACTTCAGCTATCCTGGCTCCAATAAAGCTGCCCTTGAGCATATTTCTGTTTCAATCCCAGCAGGAGCCACGCTCGGGGTTATCGGAGCAACTGGCTCTGGCAAAACAACCCTGGCCTCTCTTATAGCCCGTGAGTACGACCCTTCCGAGGGTTCTATTGCTATCGGTGCGCATGATATACGTGAGCTCAGCTTTCATGCTCTCTATTCCACAATTGGTGTCGTTCAGCAGTCAACACCACTTTTTTCGGGGAGCATTGCTGAGAATTTACGCTGGGGCGATATGGGTGCGAGTGATGAGGAGCTCACTCGTGCCTTGCATCTTGCACAGGCAGACGATGTCGTAGCCTCTCGCGAGGAGGGGCTTGACGCGCGCATCGAAGAGGGAGGAAGAAATCTCTCAGGAGGTCAACGTCAACGCTTGGCCATCGCTCGCAGCCTCGTTGCTCAACCTAAGGTGCTCGTATTAGATGATGTAACCTCAGCCCTTGATTTTGCTACGGAGGCTCGCCTGCGTCGCGTATTGACAGAAGAGCTGAACAACACAACAAAGGTGATAATTTCTCAGCGTATCTCAGCCATTCAGCATGCCGATGTCATCGTGGTACTCGATGACGGCAAACAGGTTGGCTGCGGCACGCATGATGAGCTTGTAGGTAACTGCGCGGTCTACCAACAAATATGCCTATCGCAGCTGAGTGAGAAAGAAGTTCTCTCATGACTTCGCATGCACGCCAAACATCGAATGTGAGAAGGACGCTCGCCCTGTTAGCTGCGCAGCCTGGATTGCTCGTGGCTTCCATCTTCTTGTCTGCGGTAGTTGTGGTGTCGACCTTGTTGCTTCCCGTGCTTTCAGGCGAGGCACTCGACTGTATTGTGGGCAAAGGTCAGCTGGATTCATCAAGGCTGATGCAGGTGCTCACATATATGGGGATAGCCATAGTTGTAACGGCACTTTCTCAGTTTGCATTGAATGAAGTTTCAAACAGGCTGGTGTATGGGCTCATGCGGGACTTGCGCACCAAAGCATTTAATAAACTGGAACGCCTACCTCTTGCATATCTCGATACACATCCCGCAGGAGATATCACCTCTCGAGTAGTAACCGATATCGAGCAACTTTCACAGGGTTTACTTCTTGGCATACAACAGCTTCTGGTAGGCATTCTTACCATAGGTATCACCCTCTTCTTTATGTTTCAGCTCGATCCAATAACCTCGCTTGTAGTGGTGTGCTTAACGCCTATTTCTGCTGTCGTAACGTCACAGCTCGTGCGCAAAAGTCGCCTGTATTTCACTGAGCAAAATGAATGTCGTGCCAAGATGACCTCCTTTGTGGAAGAGATGGTTGGTGGTATTTCAACATTGCGTCTCTTTAAGATGCTGCAGCCTGCAAGCAAGACCTTCAACGAGATAGATGAGACGTTGGGGGAGGCGATGCTTCGATCGGTCTTTGTATCGTCTCTGTCTAATCCTGCCACGCGCTTTGTAAATTCGCTGGTATATGCAGGGGTATGTGTGTCTGGTGCAATAGCAGTAGTTACGAGGGGTGTAACAGTTGGTGGGCTCTCTGCATTTTTGTCTTATGCAAACCAGTATTCGAAACCATTTAACGACATATCCTCAGTGCTCAGTGAGCTGCAAAACTCCTTTGCTTGCGCCGAGCGAGTGTTTACCTTATTAGACGAAGCAGAGATTCAAGCTGAACTTGAGGGTTATACTAAGCTCGAAAATATTAAGGGTAAGGTTGAACTTAAGGATATTTGTTTTTCGTATAACCCGGGTCATGAAATACTTCATGAGCTATCGCTTAGTGCTCAACCTGGCCAAACAGTTGCTATTGTGGGACCTACAGGCTGCGGTAAAACCACCCTCATTAATTTACTTATGAGGTTTTATGACCCAGATACCGGCTCAATTTGCGTAGATGGCGTCGATACTTCTCGGGCTACTCGGGCAAGCGTGCGTGAACATTGGGGAATGGTCTTGCAGGATGCTTGGGTGGCTGCTGGAAGCATTCGAGATAACATCGCGATGGGCAAGCCATCTGCAACGGATGCTGAGATAGAGGAAGCTGCCCAGCGTGCCTTGGCTCATCCTTTCATCATGCGCTTGCCTTACGGCTACGATACGCAACTTTCCGAGGGTGGAAGTGAGCTGTCCGCAGGTCAGCGTCAGCTTATATGTATCGCGCGGCTAATGCTTGCACGCCCTCCCATGCTTATTTTGGATGAAGCTACCTCTTCGATTGATACGAGAACCGAACAGCGCGTACAAGAAGCCATGCTGCGCCTTATGGAGGGTAGAACAAGCTTTGTCGTGGCGCATCGGCTTGCAACCATTCGGAGTGCCGATCTTATCTGTGTGATGGTTGAGGGACGTATTATTGAACAAGGAACCCATGACGAGCTCTTAGCTGCCCAGGGCTTCTATACGGAGCTGTACAACGCGCAGTTTGCTCACAACATGGATTTGTTTTAGTCTATCCTGATATATTAGTTTTTATGTTTCCTAGAACTCTACCCCTTGGCAAGAAAAGTGCAGGGGGGGGGGAGTCGTTGGTGTTTATTTCAAGAAATAAGCTGAGGAAGTTACCAGGCCTTATTGCAGCCTGCGAGCTCGTCTTGTTGATTTTGCTCTCTACAAATGCCTTTGCCTTAGCAGCTGGCTCATTCAATGTCGACGGCGGAACACAAGACGTTGACTATAGCTATGAGGATGGTGTGCTTACCATTCTGACGTCAACGCCACTAGAAATATCCATGGCAGATGGGGTGGACTCTAGCTCTGATGCCATTGTGGTTGCTGAAAACACGGCAGCCTATCTTACTCTGGATGATGATTTGATTTCAGCATCGGGCACTGGCGAGGGTGCAGTTGTTGTACCTGAATCGTCTATTGCGAACATAATTGTGACTGATCTTGATGACAGTTCATCTCAAGACTCTGAAGATAATGAGCAGCTTGAAGATGGTGAGCAAAGCAGCTCGGCTGATGCAAATGAAGCTGAGGTAGAGGTAGAGGAAGACAACAATTTAAGTGATGCCGACCAACTCAGCAGTTCGGAAGATGGCTCTGACACAGCTACAGCTACCACTTCGTCGACCTCTGCTGCAACAACATCAAGCACTGGCTATACCTTTGAAGTTACCTCCTCACGTGGGCAAGGCTTGCAACGTTACGTGCTCTATAACGGGCAGCTCGTTACACAAGAAGGCCTCTACTATGTCCAAGGAGTTTGGACCTACGTTCTGCCGCAAGGCTACGTCTTGCGTGGCAAGTACGACACGGGCGGAGGATATGTTTATATAGCAGACAATGACGGTGCCCTTCCAAGCACTACCGGCTGGCTGGTTACAGCTGCCTACGACGGAGGACTTCAGCGCTACTACATTGATGCAGATACACATGCAGCGCGAAGTG
>CAYWNN010000073.1:0-4540 GCA_964459685.1 uncultured Coriobacteriaceae bacterium | reverse complement strand
CTGGATCTGCTGCTTCAAGATAAATCGACAAAAAAGAATATTATCTGGGCTACGGACACCTACGAAGAACTGGGTGATGATTTCACGGATAAGGCACAGATGAATGCTCATGTGTTGTTGCGCCGTCCTGATTTGATCCGCCCCCGTATACAGAAGTCGCAGGAAGCGCAGGAGCAACGTACTCGGAAAAAAGCGGAGGTTTTTACTCCAGCGTGGCTGTGCAATCAAATGAACAATTATTGCGACGATGATTGGTTTGGGCGAAGCGGAGTATTTAACACAGAAAACACCGATCATACATGGACAGTGGCGGAAGGAAAAATCGAATTTCCAAAAGAGAAAACATGGCAACAATATGTGGACTCTCGGCGACTGGAAATCACTTGCGGCGAAGCACCGTATCTGGTCTCCCGCTACGATGTATCGACAGGCGAACTGATTGTACCGCCACTACGGCGAATTGGGATTCTCGACAGAAAACTCAGAATCGTGAACGAAAACACCGATACATACGAAGAATGGCTAAAATGGACAGTCCGGGCATTCGAGGCATCCTATGGATACGAATATCAGGGAGACAACGTACTGATCGCACGCATCAATCTGCTGCTGACTTTTACAGATTACTACGAAGAGCGTTGGAAACGGCATCCGGATGACAAACTGTTGCAGCAGATGTCCAATAAAATCGTCTGGAACATTTGGCAGATGGATGGCCTGAAAGACACAGTGCCGCTAGGCAAGCCTTATGAGGAGTTTCATCAAATAACACTTTTTGACATGTTTGGAGGCCTGAAGGACGATGATGAACCGGAAGCCGTGCCATGCAGGGTATATAATTGGAGAAGCAAGACTTCTATGAAATTTATGGATCTAAAGGAGATGTGAGCCATGGGAAAGAAATTATTTGATTATGTGATCGGGAATCCACCGTATCAGGAGGAGCAGATTTCAGAGAATTCTGATGGCTCTCTAAAAAATTATGCACCGCCAGTGTATGACAAATTTATGGATGAAGCTTTCAAGGTTGCTGAGAAGGTCGAACTCGTTCATCCCGCAAGATTCTTATTTAATGCTGGTTCAACGCCCAAAGCATGGAATGAGAAGATGCTAAAAGATGAACACTTTAAGGTCCTCCATTATGAAGAAGATGGACATAAGGTATTCCCGTCACTATCGACGCCACTCAGAGGCGGTGTCGCTATTACATATCGTGATGATAGTAAAAATTATGGCGCTATTGTTGCTTTTACAAAATATCCAGAGGTAAATGATATTCTTCACAAGGTTCTTTACAACGGAAATTTTGAAACTCTGATGGATATTGTTTACTCAAGAACGGCGTATCGTCTCACTGATGCTATGCATAAAGATCATTCTGAGGCTCGATATAGAGAAGGAGAAAACGGAGAAAATTTAGGATTGTTAAGTAAAGGGCATGATTATGATATGTCCTCAAATATTATGAGCTTAATCCCAGCGATTTTTTATGATGAAAAGCCTGATGATGGAAATGATTATATCCAAATACTCGGTAGAGTAAATAATAAGCGCATCTACAAATATATCCGCCGCGATTATGTTAAAGATGTGGATAATTTGGATTTTTATAAAGTTTACGTTGCGCAAGCTAACGGCAGCGGTGAGTTTGGCGAAACAATGAGTGAACCCGTGGTTGAAAAGCCAGGCGTTGGCGCTACAGAGACATTTCTGAGCATAGGTAAATTTGATACGATTGAAGAGGCACAAGCGGTCAAAAAATATATAAAAACGAAATTCGCTCGTACCTTGCTTAGCGTATTGAAGGTAACTCAGAACGGTAATAAACCCGTGTGGAAGATGATTCCTCTTCAAGATTTCACCCCCAACAGCGACATTGATTGGTCAAAACCCGTTCACGAGATTGATCTTCAGCTTTACCGCAAGTATGTTCTGGACGACAAGGAGATTGACTTTATCGAATCTCATGTAAAGGAGATGGCATAATGGCAGCGATAAACATTAAAACTTCCTCCAAGGTTACCCCGCAGTGTTATGCCTACACCACTCCCGGCGTACCGGCGCATGACGGCTGGACAAAGATCGGCTTTACGGAGAGGGATGTAGAAACTCGCATCAGAGAGCAAACCCATACCGTTGGTGTTGCTCACAAAACCTGGTGGGCCATGAGAGCGGCGTACATGACAGAGCCGTATGGGACATTTACTGATAAGGATTTCCATACCTACCTGAAAAAGCTGGGCGTCCCTCGTGAGGACAGAACTGAATGGTTCCAGATCGACCCGAACATTGCCCGTGGGAATTTCACTGATTTTACGCAGAACCACGGCGTAGTGTCAGAAGAAGATGCGGATGCGGTGATCCCGTACAAGCTCCGAGATGAGCAGGCAGAAGCCGCCCAGAAAACGTTTGAATATTTTAGTGGCCGGGAAAACGCAGAGTTCCTATGGAATGCTAAGCCTCGCTTTGGAAAAACCCTGTCTGCTTACGATTTGTGTATGAAGCTCGGCGCGCAGAATATCCTTATTGTAACTAACCGCCCAGCGATTGCCAATTCCTGGTATCAGGATTATGAGACCTTCTTCGGCCCGCAATCCGGCTACCTCTTTGTCAGCAATGTAGACGGCATCAAAAACAGAAAATTTGTTTATAGTCGTGAGGAATATCTGGACAAGCTCGATGACAGTGTCAAAGGCTGTATCGAATTTGTCAGCTTGCAGGATTTGAAAGGCTCGATCTATTTTGGCGGACGCTTCGACAAGCTCTCAGAAATCAGTGCCGAGAAAGGTCTGACCTGGGACATCCTGATTGTAGATGAGGCACACGAGGGTGTCGATACTTATAAGACGGATACTGCGTTTAACCACATCAAGCGTAAATGGACGCTGCATCTTTCCGGCACACCGTTTAAGGCGCTAGCCAATGATAAGTTCCCGGAGAGCGCCATCTACAACTGGACATATGCCGATGAACAGAAAAAGAAGCGCGACTGGGACGCCTCCAGCGAGATAGAAAACCCCTATGCCAATCTGCCTCGGTTGTCGCTTTACACTTACCAGATGTCGGACATCGTGCGTGATCGGGTGGAAAGAGGCATAGAACTTGCAGAGAACGATGTAGAAGAATTTGCTTTCGACCTGAACGAGTTTTTCGCCACGAATGAATCGGGAAAATTTGTGCACGATGCTGACGTGGACAAATTCCTTGACGCTCTGACCCGGCAGGAGAAATTTCCGTTCTCTACCCCAGAACTGCGTGACGAGCTAAAGCACACATTCTGGATTTTGAATCGTGTCGCCAGCGTCAAGGCTCTGGCCAAGAAGCTGAAACTCCATCCGGTGTTCAAGGACTACGAGGTTGTTCTGGCTGCAGGCGATGGAAAGCTGGATGACGATGAAGAAAATGAGAAGTCCTTTGACAAGGTAACCAAGGCCATCAAAAAATACGATAAGACCATCACGCTGTCTGTCGGGCAGCTGACCACAGGGGTAACAATCCCAGAGTGGACGGCGGTACTCATGCTCTCCAATATGGCAAGCCCTGCACTTTATATGCAGGCGGCTTTCCGAGCACAGAACCCGTGCCTGTTCACGGACTCAGACGGCAACACTTATAGAAAACAGAATGCCTATGTCTTCGATTTTGACCCGGCGCGTACCCTGACCATTTTCGAGCAGTTTGCCAATGACCTGATCCCGGAGACATCAGGCGATAAGGGTGATTTCGACAGCCGCAAACAACATGTGAGAGAGCTTCTGAACTTCTTTCCGGTTTACGGCGAAGACGAGGAAGGCTCCATGATAGAACTGGATGCCGAGAAAGTGCTCACCATTCCCCGTCACATTCACGCCAGAGAAGTGGTGGAACGTGGCTTTATGTCCAATTTCCTCTTTGCCAATATCAGTGGGATTTTTGGCGCACCTCGGGAAATTATTGACATTATCAACAATATGCAGGCACTGGAAGAGCCCAAGGCTCTTGCACCCGCCGCTGTGGATGAGACTACGGCAGATGCCCTGAATCTAAACGAAAATGGCGAAGTTGAGATTCCCAAAGAGCAAATCATCGGCACAGCAAGCACGCTGTTTGGCGATAAGGTTTATGCAGATGTCGAAGATCAGCTGGCAGCAGCTGTCGAGGATATCAAGAAAAATGTTGAGATGACGTCAAATCCCAAGAAAGATGAGCTAAAAGAGCTCCGGGAACGTTTTGCAAGACCAATCGCAGACAAGCTGATGGACTCTGCCAAAGAACAGTATGGTAGAGACTTGAAGAAATCCACCCAGAATATGCTGGAGCGCAAAATCCAGGAGACCACTGATACGGTTGTGGCTCGTGAATACGGTGACTACACAATCCGGGATCATCAGTTGGCTAAAGAATGCGACGATAAGATTCACGAGGCACAGCAATCCGGTGCCACAATGGCAGAGATTACGCAGATTGATGAGGAGTACACTGCCAAACGGCTCCAGGGCTATCGCAACATGGTGGACAATATCCAGCAAAAGCTCCACAGCGATGAGACTGTCAAAAAAGC
>CAYWNN010000072.1:0-4585 GCA_964459685.1 uncultured Coriobacteriaceae bacterium | reverse complement strand
ACGGACTTCAGGTGGGGGTTGCGACCCCTGTTATTGCGCGCTTCTTCGAGATGCTTCACGATGTGTTGCCCGAAGGTACCGCCGAGCTTTGTCCTTCTCATACAGACATTGAAGAGCTTCTACAACAAGCTGGCTTACCAAGCTCGCCTGCTGATATTGGCATTTCACGCGAGCTGTTTTTGGCGAGCTTGCTTGAGGGAGAAAAGGTACGACCCCGCTATTCAGTACTGCGTTTTGCTCGTGAGAAAGGTCGCTTAGATGCAATAGCTCATGCAATTGTTGATGAGCTGTATGGATCTCAGTAGGAAATACAAAGATCGTGCATAAACAAACGTGAAGCGATGCACGCATGAAAGGAGACGTCACCATGAAACTTGCTTTTGGCTGTGATCCTAATGCCGAGGATTTTAAGCAGGAGCTCATGACCTATGCTCAAGAGCTCGGTCATGAAGTAACCGATTTTGGCAGCACAGATACCATCTATGCCAATGTAGCCTTTAAGGTTGCCGAAGCTGTTGCCGAGCACAGCTACGATCGCGGGGTACTTCTATGCGGAACCGGCATTGGCGTGTCCATTGCAGCGAACAAGGTGCGCGGTGCCTATGCGGCATGCATACACGATGTATACCAAGCACAACGTGCACAGCTTTCCAATATGGCAAATATCATCACCATGGGTTCGCAAGTTATCGGCATCAATCTTGCTAAAGAGCTCTTGGCAGAGTATCTGAAAAATACTTGGGATCCAAATTGCCGGAGTTTAGATAAGGTTCAGTGCATCGTGGATTATGAAGCCAACGCTTAGCCTGCTTCTCGGTGCAATTTCAACGAATATGCTTGAAATATGTGTGCATCTTACGTAATGTTCTGTAATGTGTGTCCGCGTGAAGTTCACGCATAAGTATCTATTGGCCCCCGGACGAGTAGTTATCAGGCTGGCATCAAAACAAAGAGATGCCTCGAGCGGTGACTAAGCGAACGGGGCCCCACTGGAAGGGGTCCGTATTTTGAGTGAGATTCAAAACACCTCAATCTTCTCTTTGGAGGATATGAGCGACGATGAGCTGAATGGGCTTATCGATGGTACGATTACCGACCTTGAAGAGGGAGCGCTGGTAAGCGGTACCGTGGTTAAGATTGAACGTGATGAGGTGCTCCTCGACATCGGCTTTAAATCCGAAGGTGTTATCCCTGTTCGCGAGCTTACCATTCGCAAAGATGCCAATCCTGCCGACCTTGTTTCTATGGGCGATGAGGTTGAGGCACTTGTGCTCCAGAAGGAGGACAAGGATGGTCGCTTGGTGCTTTCTAAGAAGCGCGCTGAGTACGAGCGTGCGTGGAACAGCATTGAAGAGAAGTTTAAGGCTGGCGAGAATGTCGAGGGCGACGTTATCGAGGTCGTCAAAGGTGGCCTTATTCTCGACATTGGTCTGCGAGGATTCTTGCCCGCATCCCTTGTTGACCTGCGTCGCGTGAAGGATCTCTCTACCTTCATGAATACACGTATCGAAGCACGTGTTATCGAGATGGATCGCAACCGCAACAATGTGGTGCTTTCGCGTCGTGTGGTACTCGAGGAGTCGCGCAAGGCCGAGCGTCATGAGATTCTTGAGAAGCTCAAGAGCGGTATGCGCCTGAAGGGTACCGTTTCCTCCATTGTCGACTTCGGTGTCTTTGTTGACCTTGGCGGCATCGACGGCCTCGTACACATCTCCGAGCTGTCGTGGAACCACGTTAACCATCCTTCTGAGGTTGTGAAAACTGGCCAGGAGATCGAAGTCGAGGTACTCGACGTAGACCTCAACCGCGAGCGTATTTCCTTGGGTCTCAAGCAAACAACCGAGGATCCTTGGCATCAGCTGGTTAAGAAATATCCTTTGGGAGCCATTGTTGAGGGCGTCGTAACCAAGCTGGTGAGCTTTGGTGCCTTCGTGGACCTTGGTGATGGCATTGAGGGCCTCGTTCACATTTCCGAGATGGCACGTACCCACGTTGATGACCCAAGCCAGGTATGTGAGATTGGCGACAAGGTTCAGGTTAAGGTGATGGAGATCGACATTGAAAGGCGCCGTATTTCCCTTTCAATGAAGGCTGCTGCTGAGATTTTGGGCATTGAGGTTGAGGTTAAGCCATTGCCCACCTCAGAAGGAGCTGATGCTGCTGAACAGGCAGCTGCGAGCGACACCGCAACCGAGACCGCGGCAGAGCCTGAGGCAGCAAGCGAGGCTGAGACTGCTGAGGAAGCTGCAGCAGATGAGGCTGAGGCTCAGGAGACTGCTGAGTAGTAGTACCGGTGATGTACTGAGCAATGAGCTTTGTTGCTTAGCTTTTATATGAGATGCGGGGGTTCCGAGTGAACCCCCGTTTTTGTAAGATGCAGCTTAGTTTGAAGTGATGTGCTTGCAAGTTGCTATGCAGCTTTGCGGGCGTTTCTGCAGGAGATACTATGCGTGTTGAGCAAGTTTCAGCAGAGGTATACGAGAACACCTTACAGGCTTGTGAGTGCCCAGTTCCTATAGAGCAGCTTTGCGTGTGGCAGGACTTTCAAGCGGCTATCGAGGGGCGAAGCCTCTGGGGCTACTGTCTGTTCTACGATGAGGATGAATCGCGTGGTGCCGACGCAGGTGATGCCAGCGCAGATAAGGTTGACTCGCATGACGCCGATTCACACGACAACAGCGCTTCTCCCATCGCCTCAATTGCGCTTACGCAGTATGAAACTCACGGATATCGCTATCTTCGATCAGCTCATGGACCATTGTGCTTTGTTGAGCGCAGCCCTGAACTTGAGCATCAGCTCACCCAGGCTCTTATTGCCTTTGTTCGCCAAAAAGACAAGCGCCAGGTTTTTATGCGTATTGCACTCGAGCATGAATCAGAGTTCACCTGTGATGTTCTCTCCACGCTTCCTTACGATACGACGGTCCTTATCGACCTTACAGGCAGGCAAGAAGACATTCTTTCTCGCATGAAAGCTCGCGGGCGGCGCGATGTGCGCAAGTCGCTGCGTGAGTGTCCAGCACATTTTGCAGACGAAACCCAGCAAGCAGCCGATTCCTTTGATGAATACCTTGAGGTTATGCAGCAAACAGCATCACGTGATGGCTTTGTTGCAGACACCACCAAGCTCTACCAAGATATGTTGCGCATCCTAGGTCCAAAGCACTGTCGACTGTATGCAGCTCGACATGAAGGGGACTTGCTTGCCTGGAGCATGCTCACCTTCTCATATGGGCGGGCAACGCGATACTACGCTGCAACAAGCTCACAAGCCGGGAGGATGCGTGTTGCAGATGCCCTCGTGCTGTTTGAGTGTGAGCAAGCACAAAAGATGGGCTGCACGACCTATGACTTAATGGGTATTGGCAGCGAGCGCTATCCTGAGACCTTGAACCTTAATGAGTTCAAAACGAAATTCGCCAAGGATGGCATATGCTTTGTTGCCCCCGATCGCGATGTGCCGCTGCGCACGAGCTTCTATAAGCTTCTTCAAGCCCTGCGCAGTCTGCGTGGTATTATTCGCTCAAGATGAGTGCAGAGTACACAGCGCAGCTGAAGCGCTTTGGCGTGAAAGATGCAGGAACTCCCTTTGAGGTCGTTTCTGCCTTTGAGCCTGCGGGAGATCAGCCGCAAGCTATAGAGCGTTTAGCACAGGGCGTGCGAGATGGCTTGCGCTATCAAACGCTGATGGGGGTAACGGGCTCGGGCAAAACCTTTACGATGGCTAAAACCATTGAGGCGCTCAATAGGCCCACCCTTATTTTTGAGCCAAACAAGACGCTTGCCGCGCAGGTTGCAAGTGAAATGCGTGAACTCTTTCCAAATAATGCCGTTGTGTACTTTGTTTCGTACTACGACTATTACCAGCCAGAGGCATACGTGCCACAATCCGATACCTATATAGAAAAAGATGCCTCTATTAACGAAGAGGTCGAAAAGCTGCGCCACCAAGCAACATCGAGTTTGCTGTCGCGCCGCGACGTCATTGTGGTGGCGTCTGTTTCCTGTATTTACGGCATTGGCAGCCCCGATGACTATGCAGGGCTGGCTCCAAACGTAGACAAACAACAGCCGCTCGAGCGAGACGATTTGATTCGCGAGCTTATCGATATTCAATACGACCGCAACGACCTCGACATAGCCCGTGGCATGTTCCGTGTGCGAGGAGACACGGTCGATGTCTTTCCTCCGTATGCAGAAAACCCGCTGCGCATTAGCTTTTTCGGTGACGAAATTGAGCTCATTGCCGAAATAAATAGCGTAACGGGAGAAATCATTCGTGAATTTGATGCTATTCCTATATGGCCGGCGTCTCACTACGTTACTGAGCGCCCAAAAATAAAGGGAGCACTCGATACAATTGCCACCGAGCTTGAGCAGCGCGTCCAAGAGTTTCGCGCGGAAGGCAAACTTCTTGAAGCCCAGCGCCTTGCGGAGCGCACTGGTTACGACTTAGACATGCTCGCGAATATGGGCTACTGCAATGGCATTGAGAACTACTCGCGCCATCTTGATGGGCGTGCCGCAGGCGAGCCACCCTACACGCTCATCGACTATTTTCCGAGCGACATGCTGTGCATTATCG